>CAJJAS010000093.1 GCA_905182245.1 gamma proteobacterium HTCC2207
CGCTCAGGGTTTGCATTTTTACTGTTTTCTGCCGAGCAACCCAACGATACTTAAATCGTCCATCATCCATCGCCACCATATTCAAGTCACTCACAGACAACCCTTTAGGCTGATTGTTGTCCTGCAATAGATCTTGATAAAGCTTTAGCTCTTCGCCACGCCGATAGATCTGGCGCTGCAATACAATCATCTCTTGCCGGGTATTCTCCAACGCCACAGCATCCACTTCCGCACTAAGCTTAATAAGCCCCAGATTGCGATTGCTCTCTAATACCTGCGCTTCAAGGTCTACTGTTCTGACTTCCAGCTGTACTTTCTCAATCATTTCCTTGTCGAAAACTTTGCTGCCCCAGTACCGCCCTAAAAACAGCGCTGTAATAATAATTACCAGAATTGCTCCCAGCACCCAGTAAGCCTGTCCCGGCCTGTAGGTAATAACAATCGGCTTGCGCTCTTCCATCAGGGCATTAATCCTGGCAGCTGTAGACCAGCCATCTCGGGCAGGTCAAACATAAGGTTCATGCATTGTATGGCCTGGCCTGAAGCGCCCTTGGTGAGATTATCCTCAACCACTAGCACCACGACTTTTTTACCACCGCCTGGGCGATGCACCGCAATACGACAAAAATTGGAACCACGCACAGTGCGGGTTTCAGGATGACTGCCCGCAGGCAATACATCGACAAAGGGCTCATTGGCATAACGCTGTTCAAACAGCGCCTGCACATCAACCTCTGTATCTATTAAGTTGGCATAGATAGTGGAATGAATTCCTCTATTTATCGGCAGCAAATGAGGCACAAACGTGAGGCTTACCGCGGTTCCCGCAATATCTGTTAGACCTTGCTCAATCTCTGGCAAATGTCTGTGGCCCGATGCACCATAGGCCTTAAAGCTGTCACTTACCTCAGACAGTAAATTGGCCACACTGGCCTGCCTGCCTGCCCCGCTGACCCCAGAGGCTGAATTGGCAATCAGGTCATTCACATCAATACAGCCCGCTTCCAACAATGGCATTAAGCCAAGCTGGACGCTAGTTGGGTAGCAACCTGGGCAAGCCACTAAATCGGCTGCTGCAATTGCCTCGCGATTGAACTCGGGAAGGCCATACACCGCCTTAGCCACTAATTCTGGCGCGGTATGACTCTGGCCATACCACTGCTCCCACAGTGCAATATCTCTAATTCGAAAATCGGCGGATAGATCAATTACTTTAGCGCCTGAGGCAAGAATCGCCGGAACCGTGCTCTGGGCGACACCATGAGGCGTGGCAAAAAACACCACATCGCACTGGCCAAGCAGATCCATATCAGGCTCAGAAAAAGGCAGATCAACGATACCTCTAAGGTTGGGGTACAGCTGCGAAACGGGCACGCCCTTTTCGCTGCGAGAGGTAATAGTCACCAGATCAGCATTGGGATGCCCAGCCAACAGTCGCAGAAGTTCCGCCCCTGTGTAGCCTGTTCCGCCTACTATGCCAATTTTAATCACCTGTGCCTCCCTTTTGAATATCCAGATACGTTCAAGGCGCTTATAATACCCGAAACTATTACAGCCAGATACGCTATCCACAACAGTATCGGTACTTCCAAGGGTCAAACGAGGCATTAAATGTATAAATGGGTTCTAGCCTTTCATGTTATTTCAGTCATCTGCTGGTTTGCGGCGTTATTCTATCTGCCAAGGCTATTTGTCTATCACGCTATGTCTGAAGACCAAATCAGTATCGAGCGTTTTAAAGTGATGCAGCGCAAACTGTATCGCGGCATTGCCAACCCCTCAATGGTTGCCACAGTCGTGCTTGGCGTCTGGCTGGTCTCTATGGCGCCAGAGGCTTATCTGCCGCAGACATGGTTTCAGATCAAAGCCGCGTTAGTAGTAGCATTGATTGGCTATCACTATCTGTGTCTTGGCCATATGAAGAAACTCGCCAACGACACCAGCGACAAATCGCATGTTTACTTTCGACTATTCAATGAGGTGCCAGTGGTATTCCTGGTGGCAATTGTCATATTGGTTATTGTTCAGCCCTTTTAATCCGGCCACAAACAGCCCCCGTATCTTTGGTCCAATAGAGCATTAACTTTATTGACAAGTAACACTTAATCAGGACATTTTAATGACAGATTCAAACCTTCGCTCTCAAGAGCTTTTTAAAGCCGCGCAGAAACATATTCCCGGAGGCGTTAACTCACCCGTTCGTGCCTTTGGCGCAGTGGGCGGCACGCCGCTATTTTTTGACCGTGCCAGCGGGCCCTATATGTTTGATGCCGATGGCAAACGTTACATCGACTACGTACTTTCATGGGGGCCTATGCTGCTTGGCCATGGCCACAAAGATGTATTAGACGCTATTCGTACTCAGCTAGAAAAAGCCATGACCTTTGGTACGCCCACAGAGCTCGAGATTCAGCTAGCCGACAAAATCTGCTCTATTGTCCCCGGCATGGAGATGATCCGCATGGTCAACTCCGGCACCGAAGCGACCATGAGCGCAATCCGTCTTGCCCGTGGCTATACCGGACGAGATAAAATCATCAAGTTTGAAGGCTGCTACCACGGCCATTCTGATTCACTACTAGTTAAAGCAGGATCTGGCGCCCTAACGCTTGGTGTGCCCAGCTCACCTGGCGTCCCTAAATGTCTGGCGGACCATACAGTAACGCTTTCATACAACGACATTGATCAGGTGAAACAGGCCTTTGCTGAAATTGGCGATCAGGTCGCCTGTGTCATTGTTGAGCCCGTGGTTGGCAACATGAACTGCGTACCGCCGATTCCAGGATTTTTAGAAGCCCTGCGGGAATGCTGTACAGCCAGTGGCGCGCTATTAATTATCGATGAGGTTATGACTGGCTTTCGCATCAGCCAGCAGGGTGCCATTGGTTACTACGGCATTGATGCCGACCTTATTTGTTTGGGCAAAGTTATTGGCGGCGGTATGCCGGTGGGTGCCTTTGGTGGCAAGCGGAAAATTATGGAGCATATTGCACCACTCGGGCCTGTCTATCAGGCGGGCACATTGTCGGGTAATCCCGTCGCCATGGCCTCAGGTCTGGCCACCCTCAACTTAATTTCACAGCCGGGCTTCCTCGAGCCGGTCTCTGCACGCACCACCAGATTGGTTGAAGGACTCTGTGAACGTGCAGCGGCTGCCGGTATACCGCTGACTAGTAATCATGTAGGCACCATGTGGGGAATCTTTTTTAGTGAAGAAGAAAAAATCATTAACTACTCACAGGTAATGAAGTGCGACACCGAACGCTTTGGTAAATTTTTCCATGGTATGTTGAAAGAGGGTGTGTATTTGGCACCGGCTTCTTTTGAAGCTGGGTTTATGTCCGCAGCTCATAGCGACCAAGATATTCAGGATACGCTGGATGCTGCAGAGCGGGTTTTTGCAACACTATAACCCTGAGCAGTTGAGGCTGAGCTATTAAGCCAGCCTCATAAATTGTAGAATCACCCACTGGCAGACACTTTAAATCGGAATACCTATGAGCTTTTCAACAAGTCGGGCGCCCTACCCCTATACCCGCATGCGCCGCAACCGCGCCACCCCTTTTTCTCGTCGCCTAACTAGAGAAAATGCGCTGTCTGTCAACGACCTTATTCTGCCGCTATTTGTGATCGAAGGAACAGGACAGTCCGAAGCTGTGGCATCAATGCCCGGCGTTAATCGTCTGTCCATCGATCTATTAGTCGAAGAGGCCATTGAAATAGCCGCCCTCGGTATTCCCGCCATCGCACTTTTCCCTGTGGTCCCCGAGGAGAAGAAATCTTTACTGGCAGAAGAAGCCTACAACCCTGAAGGATTGGCCCAGCGCGCTATCAGGGCAATCAAAAAAGCAGTTCCAGAGCTGGGAATCATTATTGACGTCGCCCTGGACCCATTCACCAGCCATGGCCAAGACGGCATTGTTGACGAAGACACAGGCTACGTATTAAACGATATTACGATCGAAGTATTGGCAAAGCAGGCGCTTTCTCAGGCTGAAGCCGGTGCCGATATTGTTGCACCCTCGGATATGATGGATGGTCGCATTGCTCTCATCCGCGAAGAGCTAGAGGAAAATGATTTCGTCAACACTCAGATAATGGCTTACTCCGCCAAATATGCCTCTAGCTACTACGGCCCGTTCCGTGACGCCGTTGGCTCCGCCAGTAACATTAAGGGCGGCGATAAAAAAACCTATCAGATGGACCCAGGTAATTCTGATGAGGCCCTTCATGAATGTGCGCTGGATTTAGATGAAGGCGCAGACATGATTATGGTGAAGCCCGGCATGCCCTATTTAGATATTGTGCGTCGCGTTAAAGATGAACTTAAGGCCCCGACATTTGTGTACCAGGTAAGTGGTGAATACGCCATGCACTGTGCCGCATTTGATAATGGCTGGCTCAGTCGCGAAGCGGTTATTTTAGAGTCGCTGCTGGCATTTAAGCGCGCAGGCGCCGATGGCATATTGACCTATTTTGCCAAAGAAGCTGCGGTAATCTTAGCGACGGGTGGCGAATAATGTTGCGCCTCGACAAATACATTAGCAATGCTACAGACCTGTCACGCACCGACGCCAAACGCATGATTAAAAATGGCGTGGTCTGTATTGATAACGAAGTCGCCAGCAACCCCGCACAAAAAATTAGCGACGACCAAGATGTCACTATAGAAGGCTCAACCATAAGCAAGGCCAGCAAACGCTACTTTATGCTGCATAAGCCAGCCGGTGTTGTGTCCGTAACCAAAGACAATCACAACCCCACAGCGATTAGCCTGATGTACGAACACCGCAGCGACGAACTGCAAATTGCAGGCCGCCTAGATATCGATACCACGGGGTTACTATTGATTACTGATGACGGCCAGTGGAATCATCGACTGACATCGCCCCGTGCTGACTGCGCTAAAATTTATCAGGTGGAACTGGCGGAAGCCATTACCTCTGAGTATCCACAGCTACTCGCCGACGGCGTTATGCTAGAGGGTGAAAAACATCGCTGCATGCCCGCGACCATGGAAATAGTAGACGACCACAATATTAACCTGACCATTGCTGAAGGCAAATATCATCAGGTGAAACGCATGTTCGCAGCCCTGGGCAACCATGTGGTGAGCCTGCATAGATTTAAGGTTGGCGGTATTGTTCTGGATCCAGAACTGCAACCCGGAGAATATCGCCCTCTCACTGCTTTAGAAGTTGCCTCTATTTTATGAATCAAATTCTGACCGATAGAAGCGTTGCACTGCTATTGCAGCAGCTGCAAAATATAAGTGGCAACTGCCTGATTGTGGCCGACGAAAACTGGGCTAACGTAAATTGGGAAATGGCGCGAAGTTCCGACAAGCGCACTGTTCATGTTTTTAGTAACCGCTATGACATTAACCAAAGTGCAGCCGCTGCCGAGCTAAACAGCACCTTTAATGATTTTGATTTTTCAGCATTAGAGCCTCACAGTTTTGATACGGTGCTATTTCGTGTATCCAAAGAACGCGCCAGTAGCCATCATATTATCAATCAAGCAGCGAAACTCCTTAAGCCAAATGGCCAGCTATTATTGACCGGCGAAAAAAATGACGGCCTTAAAACCTATGTAAAGCAGGCCTGCAAACTCTTTAGCGACAAAACCACCGCCGATAAACATGGCTCTCATTATTCAGCTCGGGTGGAGTTACATCAAACAGAGCAGCCCGAGCTTGATAGTAAAAATTATTCACAGACCCGCCCGATTAAAGGTCTATCTTTAGAGAGCAAACCCGGTATTTTTGGCTGGGAAAAAATTGATCGTGGCAGCGCCTTTTTGACCGAGCACCTACCACAGTTTTTAACGCGGCATAAAACTACGCCGGAAACATTGCTGGATCTGGGTTGCGGTTATGGCTATCTATCGGTTGAAGCCAGTCATCATGGTTTCAAACAGATAACAGCAACGGATAACAATGCCGCAGCATTGGCAGCAACCGCCTTCAATTTCAAGGGGCTAGACATAGACACTCAGGTAATTGCCGGAGATGCCGGGGACCAGATCGATCAGCGTTTCGATACGGTGCTATGCAACCCTCCCTTTCATCAGGGTTTTGCCATTGATGGGGATATGAGCGTTAAATTTCTCAGTGCGACCAAGCGTTTAGTGGCAAGTACTGGGCAGGCGCTTTTTGTGGTGAACACTTTTATTCCGCTTGAACAAAAAGCTAAGGCTTATTTCAGGTATATTGAAGTGCTAGCCAACAATGGCTCTTTTAAATTGGTTGCGCTCAGTCAACACGAGCCAAAACGAGGATAAA
Organism: gamma proteobacterium HTCC2207; assembly: GCA_905182245.1. Taxonomy (GTDB): domain Bacteria; phylum Pseudomonadota; class Gammaproteobacteria; order Pseudomonadales; family Porticoccaceae; genus HTCC2207. The sequence goes on from CAJJAS010000093.1 coordinate 6,284, forward strand.
TGAAAAGCCCTAAACGACTGCAGCCCCTGCTAGACGACGGTGTGATTGATGAAATCATCGGCCAGTTGATGAGTGGCAAAGAAGCGACCGTCTACACTGTTCGCTGTGGCTCAGAGGTACGCTGCGCTAAAGTATATAAAGAAGCCGCTAAACGTAGCTTTAAAAAAGCAGTGCAGTATCAAGAGGGACGTAAGGTTCGCAACACCCGCCGGGCCCGCGCCATGGACAAGGGTTCGAAATATGGTCGCAAGCAGCAGGAAGAAACCTGGCAAAATGCCGAAGTCGACGCACTGTATTTATTAGCTAACGCTGGTGTGCGAGTCCCCAAACCCTACGGCTGTTTTGATGGTGTTTTACTCATGGAACTGGTTAGCGATGAAGCGGGTAATGTGGCGCCGCGTCTTGGCGACGTTTCCATGGATGAAGAACAGGCCTTAGAAGATCATGCCATTGTTATGCAATATGTTGTGATGATGCTTTGCGCAGGTATTGTTCACGGCGATCTCTCTGAATTTAATGTACTGGTCGATGACTACGGTCCAGTGATTATCGACCTACCTCAGGCGGTAGACGCCTCGGCCAACAATAATGCCGAAGTGATGCTGGCCCGGGACATTGCCAATATGACCACCTACTACGGTCAATTTGCACCCCAGCTACTAGGCAGCAATTACGCCAAAGAAATTTGGGCCCTGTATGAAGATGGCGCACTTAAACCAGACACCGTGCTCAGCGGTTACTTCGCAGAACCCGAAGATGAATCCGATGTTGATAGTGTGTTGGACGAAATTAAGGCCGTACTCAAAGAAGAAGAAAAACGCTTAGAGCGGCTACAGGAAAATGCAGAAGAAGAATAAAATCTACTGCACTCTTACTATGACTTTACCGACGACCTTACAGGCCCATGGCTTTTTTAATAATGGTGTTTTTAACCGCCGGTAACGCATTCAGCTGCGACATTCCCATATTCCGCACCAAACGCAAGCCCAGCTGATCAGCCCCAAACAAACGTTTAAAGCCCTCCATCGCTGCCATGGTAGCCAGATTATCTGGCTTGCGACGGCGCTGATAGCGGGACAATGTGCTTAGGGCACCTATATCATTGCCGCGGCTAACCGCCCGTTCAATTTCATCTGCCAGAGCAACAACATCTGCAAAACCAAGATTGGCTCCCTGCCCTGCCAGGGGATGAATGGAATGTGCAGCATCACCTAATAGGGCGACACGATGAACCACATAGTCGGCCGCATGACGCTGACGCAATGGAATAGCAAAACGCTTTTCAACGGACAGCACCTTACCCAAACATTGTTCGCTCGCAGTCGAAAGCTCGGTACAAAATTGTGAGTCGTCCAGGGCCATTAATCGTTCAGCAACCTCAGTCTCCTGAGACCAAACGATAGAGCAACGATTGAGGTCACCCTCATTATTAAGAGGCAACAAAGCGAGGGGGCCGCTGGGCATGAAGCGCTGCCAAGCAGTCTGTTGGTTTGGCAGCTCGGTTTGAATCGTACTGACAATGGCTCGATGACCGTAGTCCCACTCTTTGGTGGCGAAATCAAAATGCTGGCGAACACTCGAATTAGCACCGTCAGCAGCAATCAGAAGTCTAGTTTGCAGGTAACGTCCGTCGTCCAATTCAATACTAAGTTCATCGTCTGTCTGCTGATAATCAACTATTTTTGCTGGACATATAAAATCGATATTATTAAGTGCGGCAACCTCCGCTAACAATGACTCCACCATCAATGAGTTTTCGATAATATGACCGAGATTTGGTTGATCTATCTCTGACGCGTTAAATTGAATTCTACCTGTGCCCTCGGCATCCCAAACCTCCATGGCCTGGAAAGGACTTACGCGCGTTTCGGCAATGGCAGACCAAACACCGCAGCGATCAAGTAGCTGACGCGACTTTTCGGTAACAGCCGCAACTCGCGGATCAAAGTGACTGGCATCAAATGGACTGGCGGGGTTCGCTTCAAGCAGAGCAATGCTAAGAGGGCCAGTTTTGTAATTCTGGCTTGATCGCGCCAATAGACAGGCCGCTGCTGCACCAATCATGCCTGCACCGACGATAACAATATCGTAATGGCTGTTGCTTGTA
>CAJJAS010000094.1 GCA_905182245.1 gamma proteobacterium HTCC2207
CCGCATCGAGAGACTCAACGATACGCGTATCCACCACGGTGTTTAGGGTTTCAGCAATCTGTGCCGCATCCTCACCAAACAGAATACTGTGTTTTACAAAATCGCTGGCTGCGGGCTGCAGATCGGAGAAGTCCTGCCCCTTACCCTGACCACCGGCAATTAAAATGAGGTTTTTATGGTCTGCGTCACCAAAGCCTTTGATCGCGGCTAGAGTCGCGCCAACATTGGTGCCCTTGGAATCGTCAATATAGAGCGCGCCATTAATCTCGGCGATATTCTCGCAGCGATGGGGCAGGCCCTTATAGGTTTTTAAGGTGTCGAGCATGGCCTGCATTGGCAGGTCAGCGGAATAGCCGAGAGCTAAGGCTGCGAGCGCATTGGCGAGGTTATGAGTACCTTTTATCGCCACGTCTTTAACCGGCATGAGGCGCTCGGCACCTAATGCTAAGTAGCCGTCTACGGGGCCCTGCAACAGGCCGAAACTGCCCAGATCAGGTTGATTTAGACCAAAGCTAACCATTGGCGTGGCACTCGGCAATAGAGGCCGAGTTAATGGGTCTTCGCGGTTGACCACAACCTTGCCCGCGCCGCGGAAAATTCGGTGTTTAGCCGCATGATATTGCTGCAAGCCGGTATAGCGATCCATATGATCGGGGCTAATGTTTAGCAATGTACTAACGGCACCGCGCGTATCGTTGAGCAGCTCAAGCTGAAAGCTGGAAAGCTCAAGAACATAGAGCTGACGCTTGTCGTCGAGAAGATCCAACATGGGCGTACCCAGATTGCCGCCAATGCCGACACTAAGCCCACTGGCTGCAGCCATCTCGCCAAGTAATGTGGTTACCGTACTCTTGCCGTTGGACCCTGTGATGGCAATAACGGGCGCCTTGGCATGCTCGAGAAATAACTCAACATCACCTAACAAAGTAACACCAGCCGCACGGGCTGCTACCAATGCTGGCTCTTGCAGTGAGATACCGGGGCTGACAATTACCTGATCAATATTGGCAAACAACTGCTCATCAAAGGCGCCCAATACTAATGGCGCATCTGGATAATTTTTCATAACGTCTTGTAAATGTGGCGGCTCTGCGCGGCTGTCGGCAAACACAAATGACTTACCAATCGACGATAAAAAGCGCGCCACAGAAAGTCCCGTGGCGCCCATGCCAAGGATTGCTGTGTTGCGGTTAGTCGCGATTACATCTGTCATTGCTGCTTCCATAGTCTTTAACGCAGTTTCAATGTTGCTAGGCCAATCAGGACCAGTACAACGGTAATAATCCAGAAGCGCACAATCACGCGCGGCTCTGGCCAGCCTTTTAATTCGTAGTGGTGGTGCAATGGGGCCATGCGGAAAATACGCTTGCCCGTCAACTTAAATGACGCGACCTGCAAAATGACCGAGACCGTTTCGATGACAAACACACCGCCCATAATAAAAAGTACGATCTCTTGGCGGACGATTACCGCCACCACACCCAGAGCAGCACCCAGCGCCAATGCGCCTACATCTCCCATAAATACCATGGCGGGATAGGTGTTAAACCAGAGAAAACCCAGCCCAGCACCACAGAGCGCGGCGGTGAAAATAAGTAACTCGCCAGCACCACTGATATAGGGAATATTTAAATAGGTGGCAAACTGAATATTGCCTGTGAGGTATGCAAAAACACCTAGGGCACCACTGACCAAGACGGTGGGTAGAATCGCTAAGCCATCGAGGCCGTCAGTCAGGTTTACCGCGTTGCTGGTGCCGACAATAACCAGGTAGGTAAACAGAATATAAAAGGGCCCTAAATTGAGCGCGAAGTCTTTAAAGAACGGAATAATTAACTCGAGTTCAGCAGGACTCTGAGCTGTGGAATAAAGTACACCGGCAGCAATAAAACCGAACAGCGATTGCCACAGGTACTTCCAGCGCGCTGGCAGTCCACGGGGGTTTTTCTCGACCACTTTGCGATAGTCATCGACCCAGCCCACTAGACCAAAGGAAAATGTGGTGCCGATAACAATCCAAACATAGCGATTATCTAGGTCACCCCAGAGCAATGTACTAATGAAAATTGATAACAGTATCAACGCGCCACCCATGGTTGGGGTGCCTGCCTTACTGAGATGACTCTTGGGCCCGTCACTTCGAATTGCCTGACCCATCTGTAAGCGATTGAGTGTGCGAATAACAGCAGGGCCAGCAACCCAGGAGATAACCAGAGAGGTTATTACTGCCAAAATACCGCGCAGTGTCAGATACTGAAATACCGCAAAGGCGCCATAAAACTGGGTCAAATAATCTGCTAGCCATACCAACATTAGGTATTTCCTCTGGTGAGTAACATCTCTACGGTTTTTTCCATCTGGGAGCTGCGCGCGCCTTTCACTAAAAAGGTGACAGGTGCTGAAGCAAGTGCAGCCTGAAGCTCTTGGGTCAGAGCCTCGCTCAATAATTCACGGTCTTCAAAATGTGTCCCGCCGAATGCCTGACTGGCATTGGCGCTCAAACTACCGAGGCTATAAAGAGCATCGATACCAGCCTGCTGAGCATAGGCCCCCACCTGATTATGGAGGCTGACTTCGTCGTCACCCAGCTCAGCCATATCACCCATCACCAGCACGCGGCGACCGGAATAGGCGGCCAGTACATCAATGGCGGCTTCAAAAGAACTGGGGCTGGCGTTGTATGTGTCATCGATAATCACGGCGCCACTGGAGGTAGCCTTAAATTCTAAACGACCGCCAATGGCAGCCACTGAGGCCAGACCCGCCGCAATCTGTTGGACATTGGCACCTGCCGCGATGGCACAGGCCGCCGCTGCAAGGGCATTATTAATTTGGTGCGCACCGGGTACTGACAACGCTATAAGCCGCTCAGTAGCGGGCTGATCCGCCATGGCAGCAACGCAGAGCAGAAACTGGTAACAGCCATTGCTGAGCATCTGAATATCTCTGGCATGTAAGTCTGCGGCAGAATTGTGAACCGAGTAGCTGATCTGATTTTTATTGCCAATCAATACTCGCCACTGGTCACACCAGGTCTCATCAAGATTGAGTATCGCTGTACCTGCAGTCTGGAGGCCGCTGTAAATTTCACCTTTCGCCGAGGCAATGCCTTCAACACTGCCAAAGCCCTCAATGTGGGCATTCTGCACATTATTGATCAATGCAATATCTGGTTTGGCTATATCACAGAGGTAGGCAATTTCACCGCCGGCGCTGGCACCCATTTCAATCACGGCCAGATCAGTGTCGCTGTCCATAGACAGCAGAGTCAGGGGCACACCAATATGATTATTGAGGTTGCCCGCGGTGGCGCGAACCGTCCCGCACTGGCGTAAAATCGCGGCAATGGCTTCTTTGACCGAGGTTTTTCCGGTACTTCCGGTAACGGCAATCACAGTGCCGGTAAAGCTATCTCGACGTAATCTTGCTAAGTCGCCGAGGGCCACTGTGGTATCTGCAACCACCCATTGGGGCAGTGGCAATGTTTTGTCGGGCACCGATACTACAAGGCCGGAGGCTTTTTCTGCCACATCCTGTAAAAACTGATGAGCATCAAAACGCTCGCCCGTTAGAGCAACAAATAGATCGCCCTCATTAATTGTGCGGCTATTAATAGTCACAGTATCAAAGTGGCAGTCTGGATTAATTAAGGTGCCGCCAAAACGTACGGCAGCATCAGTGAGGCGCAGTTGAGGCATCATGCTAAACCCCCATTTAGATCCAGTGCTTCTCTTGCGCGCAGCGCTAATCGGGCTTCACCCTGATCACTAAAGGGCAGTCGCTGTGCACCTAAAATCTGGTAATCCTCGTGGCCTTTTCCTGCAATTAACACCACGTCATTTTTATCCGCCGCAAGAATTGCCTGACGAATAGCCGCGCGCCGATCTGAGTCGACGATTACCTCGCGGCTGGTACCCTGAACAATCTGGTTAATAATTTGCTGTGGATCTTCACTGCGCGGATTGTCGCTTGTGATAACGACCTGATCTGCGCAGGTTTCTGCAATAGTACCCATCTCGGCACGCTTACCAATATCGCGATCGCCGCCACAGCCAAACACAACCCACAGCATTCCATGACAGTGAACACGTAACGCCTGTAGGGCTTTTTCGAGGGCATCTGGAGTATGGGCATAATCGACAACCACTGAGGGAGTCGCGCCTGCATCCACTAATTCCATGCGGCCAGAGACTGCGCGTAACTTAGGCACAGCCTTTAGAATATCTTCTAGAGCAAAACCCTGAGCAATAGCTGCACCGATAACGGCGAGCAGATTGGCAAGATTAAACTTACCCAGTAGAGGCGACCGCAGTTCACCCACGCCCCAGGGCGTATGGATGGCCGCACGTAAACCCTCAGGAGAAAGCCCGATGGTGCGACAGTAAATATCTGCTGTGCCGCCCTCTTCCTGAGCTTCAATGCTGTAGGTGATAGCGCGAATATTCGGATCGAGATTCGCCAGTATTAGGCGTCCAATGCTGTCATCAATATTGATCACGGCATTTTTAAGGCCGCTCATTGCAAAGAGTCGCGCTTTAGCAGCAGCGTAGCTGGCTAGGTCACCATGATAATCAAGATGGTCGCGACTCAGGTTGGTAAATACCGCAGTATCGACCTGCAGCCCAGCAATGCGTCGCTGAACCAGGCTATGAGAGGAAACTTCCAACGCTATAGTGCTGGCACCTTTGCTTTTTAGCTCCGCAAGGATGCGCTGCATCGCCACGGCGTCTGGTGTGGTTAGGCCGGTTTCTCCGAGGGCAGGAATATCAGCACCAGAAGAACTGCCTGCCATGCCATAACCCAGAGTACCTATAGACGCGGCCGAACCCTTATTTAATCTGTCGACCAACTCTGCATAAAGATGCGCGCAGGTGGTTTTACCATTGGTGCCGGTTATTGCGGTCAGGGTCATCTGCTTGGAGGGATGATCGTAAAAAACACCAGCAATATCTGAAACATATTCGGCCAGGTTTTCGATACCAATAATCGGCACGCTGTTATTAACCTGAGGTTCAAGCGTCTGTTCTTTTTCGACCAGAATGGCCACAGCACCGCGCTCAATAGCCTGAGGGATAAAGGCAGTGCCATCAGCCTCAGCGCCATTTATAGCGATAAATAGATCGCCCGCCTGAACCTGACGACTGTCCAGAGTAATGCCTTTTATATCAACATCAGGGCAATTATCTTGAACCACAAAGTCTGCAAGCAATACCGACAGGCTGATGGAGCATTGCTGCGATAGGCTCATCATGAGTCCCCTCGCTTTTTCGGTACTCGCAACAGGCTAGCAATGGTGCGGTTAACATCGAGCTGGTCTGGGGTAACCTGCAATAGGCGCAGGGCATTTCCCGTCACTTCTGAGAATACTGGTGCAGCGACTAGGCCACCAAAATAATCACCATCACGAGGCTCATCAATTACCACAATGGTCACCAGGCGTGGATTATCGATAGGCGACAGTCCAGCAAATACTGACATGTAACGGTTATCGTCGTAGCCACCGCCAGCCTTAACCTTGTGCATGGTGCCGGTTTTTCCGCCCACGGAATAGCCATCAATCATGGCGCGCTTACCCGTACCCTTATCGCTACTTGCAGCCTGCAACATGTTGCGGACCTGCTTAACCATTTCGCCATTAATTACTTGAACGCTTTCTGGAGCCGAATCAATCGCCACCAAAGAGACCTCTTTGCGGTAGCCATCATTGGCTAATACCGCATAGGCTCGCGCCAACTGTAGTGAGGACACACTTAGCCCGTAGCCAAAGGCAAACGTGGCCTGAGTTACTGGATCCCAGTGGCGATGGCCGGGTAAATTGCCCAATGTCTCACCCGGGAAGCCGCTGCCCACTGGCTCACCAAAGCCCATGCGCTCAAATACCTGGCGAGTAGCATCTGGGTCTAAGGCCAGTGCTACCTTAGTAGTGCCCACCTGACTGGATTTTCTTAGTACGCCCGCTAGATCGAGAACGCCGTAATTGGATGGATCAACAAACGTTTTATAGGCCACCTTAAAATAACCAGGGCTGGTATCAATCAAGGTGCTTGACTGAAACTTCCCACTCTCGAGAGCCGCTAATATCGTAAAGGGCTTCACTGTGGAGCCAGGCTCCATCATGTCGGTAACCGCGCGATTGCGAACCGCATCAGCCTGCAAGTTTGTGCGGTCATTGGGGTTAAACGAAGGCTGATTGGCCATGGCCAACACTTCACCGGTTTCCACATCCAAGACAACCACAGAACCTGACTTGGCCTGATGCTTTTGCACCGAGGCCTTAAGCGCACGGTAAGCCGCATACTGAACACGCAAATCAATACTCAGGCGCAATGAATCCCCAGCATGAGCTGGCTTAATCAGGGCGATATCCTTAATAACTCTACCGGCCAGATCTTTAACAACTTTTTTAGAGCCAGGCTGCCCAGTCAACCAAGCGTTATAGGCGAGCTCCATGCCCTCCTGACCATCATCATTAATATCAGTAAAGCCCACCAACTGCGCAGTAACTTCACCGGCAGGATAAAAGCGCTTGTACTCCTGACGTCCGCTAACACCGGGAATGGCAAGCGCAAGAATTGCCTCTGCCTCTGCCGTGGGAAGCTGACGAGCCAGGTGCATAAATGACTTATTGCGGTAGCGTTTAAGGCTGGCCTTGAGTTGCCCTGCTGAAATATCAAGGGCATTAGCCAGCTCCACTATATGCTCCGGCTTGGCAAATTGTTGAATATGCTGAGGATTGGCAATTAATGTGGTGACTGGTGTGCTCACCGCTAAGGGCTCGCCATTTCTGTCGGTGATCAGACCACGGTAGGCTGGAATAGGCTCTTGGCGAATGGCTCGAGCATCGCCCTGACTCTGCAGAAACTCAACACCATGCTCTTCGTCAGTCATGATTTGCAGCTGGGCTATCTTGGCTAAAACCACAATCGGCAGAGAGACCAGTACAAGCATTACAAAATAGTAACGCCAGCGCGGTATAACTGTCTGTAGCGATTTTTTGGCCACGTTTCTGTCTTACCCTTTATGTATATTGAGAGCCTTTCAATGCTCTTTGAATTCCCTTTGTACAACGTCCGATTTAAGTGCCTATTGGCGCTTAATCATTAAAATCTCTTCTGGCAGCGGGCTGTGCATCTGTAAATTCTTAGCTGCCATATTTTCAATTCTTTGCAATGACCCCCAGGCACTCTGCTCGAGGAGGTACTTGCCATAATCCACTTGCAGCTGATTCGCCTCGCGCTCCATGGCTGTCAACTCTGAATACTTCTCGCGACACAGGTGACTTACAAAGGCCACCGACAGTGCGCTGACTACAACCAGTATCCACAGCAGCGCAATTCGCAGTGGACTAGCCACTTAGGCAACGCGCTCAGCAGTGCGCATCACTGCGCTACGCGATCGAACATTGGCATCAACTTCGCTAACTGCCGGCTTTACAGCCTTGCCAACTTTGATCAATCTCACACCGCGATCAACATCTCTAATGGGCAGATTTTTTGGCAACTTAATGCCCTGCTCCTGGTCGCGAATAAAGCGCTTAACCCGACGATCTTCCAATGAGTGAAAACTGATAACCACCAGCCGACCACCCACTTTCAAGGTATCTATTATCTGCGCCAGTAGCGCCTCAAGATCATCCAGCTCGCGATTGATAAAGATGCGAATCGCCTGAAATGCCTTGGTGGCAGGATGCCTGCCTCGCTCCCATGCCGGATGGGCTGCGGCCAAAATGCCTGCTAGCTGCACGGTGCGCGTAATCGGCGTTTTCTCACGCTCTTTAACCACCGCACTGGCCATGCGTCGAGCAAAACGCTCTTCGCCATATTCTTTAATCACTCGCGCAATTTCCTGCTCATCGGCGCTAGCGATCCATTCTGCTGCAGACAAACCCTTGCTCGTATCCATGCGCATATCCAGCGGACCATCACGCATAAAGCTAAAACCACGTTCCGCCTGATCTATCTGCGGAGATGAAACACCCAAGTCGAGCAGCACACCGGATAACTCGCCAGTCTTACCCATCTGCGCCACAATCTCACTCAGATCAGCAAAGGTGCCATGCACTAATTGCAGCCTTGTATCTTCACTAAACCGCACCTGACCTTCGGCAATCGCCTGAGGGTCTTTATCGATAGCAACCACCGAACCCTGGGGCGATAGCTTCGACAGCAACTCAGCAGTGTGGCCTCCACGACCAAAGGTGCCGTCAACATAGAAACCATCTGGATCTATCACCAACGCGTCCACCGCTTCGTGCAGTAGGACCGTGGTATGTGCTGTCGTTGTTTCAGTCATCGCTTCCATTACCCTCAAATGTCCCGGCTTACCAGGAGAGGTTTTTTAAAGCGTCTGACATGTTGTCTTTATCGATCAACATGCCGCGATAATTTTCCTGAGACTTCTCTCGCTCAGCATTCCAATTGTCTTCGGACCAAATCTCCAAACGCTGAGTACGGCCCACTAGCACCAGCTTCTTATCCAGCTCGGCATAGCCGCGCAATTCGGTTGGGATCAAAATTCGTCCACTGCCGTCAACCTGCAAGTCTTTGGCCTGACCCACAACAAAACGGCTCAACATCTCACCTAACTCATCCATAGCAGGCAATGCAGAGACTTTTTCTTCGAATTTTTTCCATTCGGGGAGCGGTGACAGGGTCAAACAGGTAGACTTCATATCTATGGTTATAACGAGATCATTGGCACAAATATCTTCGAGCAGGGAGCGGTAGCGAGTCGGAATTGCCATCCGGCCCTTTGCGTCCATATTGATTGGATCACTACCTCTAAACACTTTCTTACCCTTTTAAGCCGTTCTCGTCATAAGTTGGTTCAAGATAACCAAAATTAACCACTTTTCGCCACTTTTACCCATCCGTGCAGACTATTGGTCACACAGATCAATGTCAAGCGCGGTAGAAGGCAAAAAAGTGAATAAAATCAGTAAGTTCCATGATTGTTGCGAGAATGGTTCAAGGGTGATTAATAACAAAAAATATTTAACAATATAAAACAGAGAGGTAACGCCACAAGTTAAAGTAACTTCTAGCTTTGAGGCTTTTTAAGAACAATTTTACTTAAATTTTTATTTTTATAGATCAAAACGCAATAAACAAAAAGGGCTAGCGATCTCTCGCTAGCCCTTTTCTTTTACACTTACAAAAAGTTGAGTTGACCGATAAGCCGGGTTCTGTCGTGGACAGTCATTCATCTGGGACAAACGTCGCCGTTTGCCTCAAGCAACCTACCCGTTCCCAACGCGGGTCGCGCCATACGGGAACCTATTTGGTCTTGCTCCGAGTGGGGTTTACCATGCCACTACTGTTACCAGCAGCGCGGTGCGCTCTTACCGCACCCTTTCACCCTTACCTGTGTTCGCGAACGAACCATCGGCGGTCTTCTCTCTGCTGCACTGGCCGTAGGCTTTCGCCTCCCAGGCGTTACCTGG
>CAJJAS010000095.1 GCA_905182245.1 gamma proteobacterium HTCC2207
GTGCGTGATGGCATAGATTTTCAGCGTACCGGGGAAGTGCGTCGAGTTGATTCCGACGCCATTGAGCAACAGCTCGCCCTCGGTTCTCTAGTACTGACCTCGCCGATTGGATTTTCGCCAACCGGTGAAGCCTTCAATCTAAATTATCAAGACGTGGCCACCCATGTGGCGATTGCGCTAAATGCAGAAAAGCTGATTCTAGTGAGTGAGGCCCGAGGCATTTTGGATAATGGCAATCTGGTGCGCAGTCTCTCCTTACCTGAAGTGGCTACCCTAAAAGCCAAAAGCACCAACGATGCCGAACGCAACTTGCTGGCCTCTGCCTATCAGGCCTGTCGCAATGGCGTCGATCGTGTGCATCTGGTTAGCTGTGCTGAAGATGGCGCACTGTTATCTGAACTCTTTACCCGCGAGGGCAGCGGCACCCTGATTATGAAGGATCATTCTGAGGTGATTCGACCCGCGACCATCGATGATGTGGGTGGTATTCTTGATCTTATTTCGCCCTTGGAAGATCAGCAGGTTCTGGTTAAGCGCTCTAGGGAGCTTCTGGAAACTGAGATCTCACGCTTTATGGTGGTGGTGCATCCAGAGGGCCTATTGTTGGGCTGTGCCGCACTGTATCCGACCATGGATCAGTCCAGTGGAGAACTGGCCTGTGTGGCAACCCACCCTGAGTTTCACGATCAGGGTATCGCCGGACGCTTACTCAGTACCATTGAGGCGGACGGAAAAAGTCAGGGCATGGCGACATTGTTTGCTCTCACCACTCAGGCGTCCCATTGGTTCTTAGAGAAGGGTTTTATAGAGGCCCAGATCGCTGATTTACCTGCACAAAAACAGTCACTGTACAATTATCAGCGTAATTCACGAATTTTTAGCAAAGCTATTTAACTAGCTGTTATCCTGCTCCCGTCAATTTTTAACACAAGAGATTAATAATGCCCAAATATCGCTCCCACACTACCACCCAAGGTCGAAACATGGCTGGCGCTCGCGCGCTTTGGCGTGCAACGGGAATGAAAGACGACGATTTTGACAAGCCAATGATCGCCATCGCAAACAGCTATACGCAGTTTGTACCCGGTCATGTGCACCTTAAAGATATGGGCGATCTAGTCGCCGCTGAGATTGCTAAGGCCGGCGGTATTGCCCGGGAGTTTCATACTATTGCTGTCGACGATGGCATTGCCATGGGCCACGACGGAATGCTCTATTCTCTGCCTTCGCGAGATGTGATTGCCGATTCGGTTGAATATATGGTCAATGCTCACTGCGCCGATGCGCTGGTGTGTATCTCTAACTGCGATAAAATTACTCCGGGTATGTTCATGGCCGCCATGCGTCTGAACATTCCGGTTGTCTTTGTTTCTGGTGGCCCAATGGAAGCCGGCAAGACCAAGCTTTCAGAGCACAAGCTTGATTTGGTTGACGCTATGGTTATCGCCGTGGACGATTCGGCCAGCGATGAGAAAGTTGCTGAGTACGAACGTTCCGCCTGCCCAACCTGTGGTTCCTGTTCCGGTATGTTTACCGCCAACAGCATGAACTGCCTAATGGAGGCGTTGGGGCTTGCATTGCCGGGTAACGGCACTGTTTTAGCGACCCATTCTGATCGTCGTAACCTTTTCCAAGAAGCGGGCCGTACCATTGTTAACCTAGCCCGGAAACATTATGAGCAGGACGACTATTCAGTACTGCCACGCTCGATTGCCAATTTCAAAGCCTTTGAAAATGCCATGACATTAGATATTTGCATGGGCGGCTCAACCAATACCATCCTGCATTTACTCGCGGCTGCTCAGGAAGGTGAGATCGATTTCGACTTGGCCGATATAGACCGTCTGTCTCGTCTAGTGCCACAGCTGTGTAAAGTGGCACCCAGCACCCCTGAATATCATGTTGAAGATGTGCATCGTGCCGGTGGCATTTTTGGCATTCTGGCGGAACTCGAGCGCGCAGGCTTAATCCATGGCGATCTACCCACTGTACATTCCAAGACCTTAAAAGAGGCTCTAGAGAAGTGGGATATTGTTAGTGGTCATGTCAGTGAAGAAGTGAAAACTTTCTTTAAGGCTGGTCCTGCGGGAATACCGACGCAAACGGCCTTTAGTCAGAGTACAAGATGGCCTTCACTAGACGCCGATCGTGAAAATGGCTGTGTCCGAAATCTAGAAAATGCCTTTAGCCTCGAAGGTGGATTAGCCGTGTTAAAAGGCAATCTATCATCCGATGGCTGCGTGGTTAAAACCTCCGGCGTAGACGAATCTATCCATGTGTTTGAAGGACCGGCATTTATTACCGAAAGTCAGGATGAGGCAGTGGCCTGTATTCTCGACGATAAGGTTAAAGCTGGCGATGTGGTTATTGTGCGCTACGAAGGCCCACGTGGTGGACCAGGCATGCAGGAAATGCTTTACCCAACAACTTACATCAAAGCGAAAGAGCTAGGTGCAGCCTGCGCGTTGGTTACCGACGGTCGTTTCTCAGGTGGTACCTCTGGCCTCTCAATTGGCCATGTTTCACCTGAAGCTGCAGCCGGTGGCAATATTGGTCTGGTACGTCAGGGCGATATGATTCGCATCGACATTCCCAACCGCACTATCGACATCATGGTTTCGGATGCTGAGTTGGAAACACGTCGTGCCGAGCAAGATAAGCAGGGCTGGAAGCCTGTGGAAGCTCGTCCCCGCAAGGTAACACCTGCTCTTAAGGCCTTTGCCAAACTGGCAACCAGTGCCGATAAGGGTGCGGTTAGGGATCTGTCTCAGCTAGATTAAAAGGCTGGCACTAGACCTTGCCCCTAAGGCAATGAAGTTAGCAGGCATAAAAAAACCCGGGACTATTTCTAGTACCGGGTTTTTTTGTGCTGATAGAAACCTACTTGCTACAGCCTGGTACCTTAGCACCAACATCACGTAGCTTTTGCAGTCTTGTTCCTTCAACATCAGCATAGCGAATCCACTGCAGTGGGTAGCGCTTGCTCTTCTTATCTTTGGCGACTTTCAGGGACTTCTGGAATGCTGAGATAGCATCCTTATAGCAATGCAGATTAATCAGCGCATTACCCATCACCAAATAGTTTCCAGCCGGACGTTTAACTTCACCTTTCTTAGCCGCTTTCTTAGCCGCTCGGTAAGCTTCTTTATCACGACCTAAATCTAAGTAGATACCGGCTAACCGAGATTGCAGGTTACCCGTATCTGAAACCTTGGAGGCACTTTCGAGTGCTTTCAGGGCACGCTTTAAATCTTTTGACTGATACCAGGCAGTACCCAGAACCTCAAGATTCTTGGCGTTCTTTTTAATAATCTCGTCCTTCATGCCCTTCTCAATAATCAAGGCAGCGCGGTAAGGCACTTCTGCACCCAGATACATATAGGCCATGCTCATTACCTGGCTCTCTTTATCGAGCTGGTTATTGAGATAGACGATTTCTGTAGCAACCAAACGATCCATTTCGCGCTCAAGCTCGCCGTACATGCCACCTATCTGTTTCCAGTAAGTCCACTTCGGGTAATGGGTTACAAGCTTCTCGAGGATGCTAGTAACACGCTTATAGTCATTTTTCTCGTAATACAGAACGCGCTGAAGTCCCCACCAACCTTCTTTAGGCAGGAGGTCTTTAGACTCAGCATCGTTAATAGCCAGTTCCAGCATATTTAACGCGTCGTCCTTACGGTCAAGCTGATAATAAATCTGTGCCAATAGCGAACGGGCGTCACCGCCAATAATAACCGCAGCATCCATCCAGATCTCAAGCTCAACAGCGGCTTTCGCATACTGTTCTTCAACCGTATAAAGCTGGGCTAAAGTATAACGAGTATCCAGCGCGAGCTCAGGAGGGGTGCCAACACCGTTGATCACCTTCTTGTAGCTGCGAATGGAGCCATCAAAATCGTCTAAGGAGTAATACACGTAACCCTGGAACTTCCAAATCTGCGTCTGCTCGTAATCACTGGCGCACAGCTTGGGGTTGCTTTCGATACTGTTCAGAGAATTGATTGATTCAACCCAGTTCTCTTCTTCCAAAACAACCTGGATTTTCTCTAACGCCTTGGCACACTTGCCACCAACAGATTGACGTTGACGTGTTTTTACATCTTTATACTTTGGCTCTTTCTTTTCTGCTGCAAATGCAGAGCCGCCAATGACGGCCTCTGGAATTGCCATTGCTGCCAGCAGGGGCAGCAAAAAAGCAGCGCCGAATACGGCTAAAGTCTTAGTGCTTCTAAACATCAGATACCCTTTATTTCGCCATCTGGAACGTAAATTTGTACAGCACGCCGGTCACTTCTTGGCCTACGCCATCAACAACCCTTGGGTTGTACTTAAGCTTGTTGGCTGCCTTGATAGCTGCGCGACCAAAACCCCAGCCCTCTGGCCATTCTTCGACCATAACCGGATCACGTACGCCACCAGTGGTAGTAATAATCACTTCAACCACGGCATAACCTTCTTTGCCTCGTGTTTGAGCACGACGCGGATACTGAGGCTGCGGAACATAGACAGGAATATAGTCAGAATCTCTGGCAAAACCAGAATTACCAATACTCAGATTACCACCTGCCGTTGGAGCTGCCATGCTTACTGCATTGTCTGGCACTTCAAATTCGATATTCTCTTCTGGAATATCTGGCGGAGGAGTCTCAGGGTCTTCAGGTTTTTCAACCGCAGACTTATTAGCGTTCTCGGAAACCTGTCTATCAATATGCAGGAAATCTGGAATCTTAATTGAATCTCTTTCATCCAGCTCTTTGCTACCCGAGTCGATTAACTTATACATCAAAATAATCAATGCAAAGGTAACCAGCATGCCAAGTGCAGCAGAAATACCAACTCTTATTGCAACCATACTATTAACTCAGTCGTTTTCTACGGAGACAGCCACTGGACTAATACCGATATCGCGAGCGATATCAGCTACCTTGGCAACTGCTTCAATGTTGGACTCATTATCGGCCTGGATTACCATGCCACCCTTAGGATTCTCATTAAACAATCTTGTGAGGTTGATTTTCAACGAGGTAGTTTCAACACGTTTCTTATCAATCCAGTATTCATTGTTTTCGCTAACCGCTACCAAAATACCTACTTTCTTGTAGGAATCTTCTGTGGAGGTGTCAACTTTGTTGACCTCAACACCGGGCAGCTTGATAAATGAAGCGGTAACAATAAAAAAGATCAGCATAATGAAAACCACGTCGAGCATTGGTGTGAGATCGATTGCCTCACCCTGCCCTTGCGATTTTCTTGTTCTATTGCGCATAGTTGTCTCTCGTAGGACGCCTGTCTAACTGTTTAGAGTTGGACAGGCAGTTCCAATTAGTGATCCATGGTCAGATGGTCTTCCAACAGGTGCTTCTCGCGTTCTGCTTCGCCTTCGACATAGGTCATGCCAAACACGCCAGAGAGCGCAGCAACCATGCCCGACATTGTCGGAACAGTTGCCTGTGATACACCACCGGCCATCGCCTTCGCATCACCGCCACCAGTAAATGCCATAACATCAAATACTGTGATCATTCCAGTTACCGTACCCAGCAATCCAAACAGCGGGGCCAGAGCAACCAGAGTTTTAATCATCATAATATTCGAGTCAATCTCGACGCTCACTTCAGAAATCAGCTTTTCTCTGACCTGGTGAGCATGTTTGGACTTACGCTCTTTGCGCGCTTCCCAAACATCGAGGGCACGTTGTACATCAACGCCTACACTGGTTCGGAGATACCACATACGTTCGAAGATGAGAGTCCACATGACGAACAGCAGGACAACAATAGCCCAAAGGACCATGCCGCCTGAATCCATAAACTTCCCAATTTCGGCCATCGTATCAACGAAGAACATCTTAGCGACCCTCTACTGAACCAGCAACGATACCAGCACTCTGCTCTTCAAGAACGTGGAGGATTCGTTGCGCCTTACCGTTGACCAATGTGTGCATCAGAACAGTAGGAATGGCTACAACAAGACCCAATACAGTCGTGATCAATGCCTGAGAGATACCACCGGCCATTGCCTTAGGATCGCCAGCACCAAACAGAGTAATCATCTGGAAGGTAATAATCATACCGGTCACTGTTCCCAGTAGACCTAGTAGCGGTGCAACCATCGCAATAATCTTCAACAGGTTAAGACCTGATTCAATTTCTGGACGCTCTTTAAGCACAGCTTCGTGCAACTTGAGTTCTAATGACTCTGGGTCGAGACCCGGATTATCACCAGCAACTTTCAGTACGCGACCCAGTGGGTTAGTCACATCAGCAGTCTTAGCTTTAAGCTGAGCAGTTACCTTGGTAGACATACCCATGAGCACAACAAAGCGCCATAGAGCCAGCAAGATAGCCACAACAAATACAGCTGTGATCACATAGCCTACGATGCCACCGAAGTGCCAGCGCTCAATCAGAGTAGGTGCGTTGATCAGAGCAGCTAACAGACCGCCACCCAGTGGACCAGTTGGATCCAGGCCTACTTTGGTGAAGCCAGTCATCGCTTCTTGTAAGTCTTCTGCACTTGATTGGTGGCTTGAAGGCTGACGAGCAAGCTCAGAAACCAGACCGTTCTCAGGACTGTACTCAAGGTACATGCCATCAGACATCAGGTTATAAGTACCAACACGAACAACTTCCATTTCAGCTTGCTCACCGTTAGCCAACAGAACAGTTCTGTTGAACTTAACAATACGCGCGCTCTCAATCATTTCACGTTGCTGCTCGTACCATAGCTTCTCGATGTCTTGGATCGAAGGCAAACGAGTATCACTACTCATTTTTGCAATCAACTCATCAAGGAACTCTGTACGACCAGGAATCTGTGCACTAACAATTGACTGATTAAGGTTGGCGCGAATATCACCAGCGGCACCAGTCAGGTGTCCGAACAGCTCTTTAAGTGAACCAAGACGCTTATCGCGCTGCTCACGTAAACCCGCTAGAACAACATCGTTATCACGGATAACTTGCTCTAGACGATCTGAACGACGCTCTTCAGCAGTCTTAGTGTTCTGAGCCTTCTTTAGCGATGAAGCCTGCTTGCGTTGGTCCGATTTAAAATCGGCTTCGCGCTTGCGGTAGTCCGCTGATTCAGAGATTTTAGCGCTCTGGATCATCTGCAAAAGCTCATCAAGAGTCTTTGGGTCCTGTGCCGAAACCGACATGCTGAAAGCAGCAGCGGCTATGAAAGCGACACAAACTTTAACGAATTTCATGTTCATTGTGCAGTCTCCGGCGCAGTGATTGGCATTTGCATAACATCCTGCGGAGATAACTTCTTCGCAATACGGATGCCCTGGTCGACAGCTCTGCGATACTCAGAACCTAAGGTCTCCCAAGAACCGGTATTCTTATTCCAAGCACCAGTCTGAGATTTGTCTTTAGTTTGGTACATCAAAGCAACACGGCCGACGCGAAGCATTTCTACTTCTACTTCAGAACCGTCTGAGTTGATATCAACCAGATCACGGTAAGACTCTAGAGATAAGCTGTACTCAGACTCGATGTCATAGACTTCGAGGATCTGACGGAATTTTTCAGCGGCCGAGAACTTGGCGCTGTCCATATTCACGTACAGTGCCGCAATGGCGTCGCTACGCTGCTCTTTCTTAAAAGGAACATCCAAAGCAATGAAGTCTTCAATCGCGTTAAGCATGCTGATCATCAGTGGCGAAATACCACGTTCGATGATTGTTGCATTCTCAATCGACTCTTTCAGTTCAGCCATCATTTGCGTCTGGCTGTCAATTTGGCGCTCAAGCTGTGAGTTATAAACTCGCAGAGACTCGATCTGCTTATTGACCTGTTTGAATTCTTGCAAAAGACCATCAGTTTGATCAGCAATGCGATCTACTTTAGTTTGCGCGGATTTTGCGGCTTGAACCTTAACGGCTCCAGCTTTTAGCACATCACTTACTTCTGCAGCCTGAACTGTACTTACAGTCAAACTACCAGCAAGAACGGCGAAAAGTGCCAGTGCTTTTAGTGGTTGCTTATTCATAGTTCCCTCAATTTGGGTCTACCGGTTTAATTATCTTTCACTGTCTAAAATCGACAAAAAGTCCTGCCGACAAAAGACAAGCTTTGTTCGGGGGGACTTTGTAACAGTCCCAAGTTAAACAATCAATTTGAGTTGGGGGAAATTCACTAGATAAAAGAGAGAAAGTTAGTCGGTGTTACCTAGGGTAACAACTGTGACTTAGGCACTGTAATTTGTGCCTATCAGTGCCGATCGAGAATAAGGAATCTATAGGGATGGGTATCAGTTGTCTCTGGCAGTTTCATATCGACCTGATGCCAGGCATTCAGATCAATGTCTGGGAAAAAAGCGTCACCCTCAACCTCAGCATCAACCTGAGTCAGATACAGACGATCGGCATTTTCAATGCACATGCGATAAATCTGCTCACCGCCAATCACCATAATCTCTTCGGCACCGGCGGCCTCGCAGGCTGTTTTTCCCAATGCCAACGCGGCCTCCAGGCTCTGCGCCACTTCTACACCAGGGGCATGCCAGGCAGGGTCGCGGGTAATAACAATATTGGTGCGTCCAGGAAGAGGGCGACCAATGGAGTCATAAGTCTTACGCCCCATCACAATCGGCTTGCCCATAGTCACTGACTTAAAATACTTAAGATCTTCAGGCAGATGCCAGGGCAGCTGATTGTTTAAACCGATCACACCGTTGCGGCTGACCGCGACTATTAGAGATAGCTTCATTAATAAAACCTAATTAAACCGCGACCGGCGCTGAGATCGGCCCATGTGACTGGTAGTTTTGTAATTCAAAATCATCGAATACAAAATCAAAGAGATTATCGACATCTGGATTAATCGCCAGGGTCGGCAGTGCATAAGTTGTGCGGGAGAGCTGCTCCTCAACCTGATCCATATGGTTGCTATAAAGGTGCGCGTCGCCAAAGGTATGCACAAAATCACCGGGCTCCAACCCACAGACCTGCGCGATCATCATGGTGAGTATCGCGTAGGAGGCAATATTAAAGGGCACACCCAAGAACACATCGGCACTGCGCTGGTAGAGCTGGCAGGAGAGTCGCCCCTCGCTCACGTAGAACTGAAACAGACTATGACAGGGAGGCAGGCCAGATTTAACCATCACGGGAATATCTTTTGGATTCCAGGCCGAGACAATCAGGCGCCGAGAATCTGGATTAGACTTAATGTCTGCCACTAGCTGAGCCAGCTGATCTACCCCTTCGAAATCTCGCCACTGCTTGCCGTACACAGGGCCCAGATCGCCAAATTCTTCGCAAAAAGCATCATCGGTTTTAATGCGCTCGATAAACACCTTCATCCCCGCTTTCCACTCTGGAGAATACATAGGTAGGTCTTTGTCCTGTCCGGTCTGACGCAACCAGCTCTGATAGGGCCAGTCATTCCAGATGCCAACGCCATTTTCAACCAGGTAACGAATATTGGTGTCACCACGAACAAACCACAGCAGCTCATGGAGAATAGACTTTAAATGGACTTTCTTACTGGTGACCAGGGGAAAACCCTCGGCCAGATTAAAGCGCATCTGATAGCCAAAAACGCTCTGTGTCCCTGTACCCGTTCGGTCTTCTTTCTTAACGCCCTGGTCGCGAATATGGCGGACCAGCTCCAAATATTGCTTCATAAAACAGCCTTAGTTTGTTTTGCCGGCGAGGCCGACAATGCTTTTCCGCATTAGCCACAGGCCCAGCAACATCATGGGAATACACAGAGTCTGGCCGCGGGTCATCCAATTGAGTGACTCAATCAGCCCTGACTGACCAATAAATTGCGCATCCGGCTGGCGCACAAACTCAACCATAAAGCGGAAAAACCCATAGAGCACCAAGAACAAACCAGTAACTTCGCCAAAGAGGCGGGGCTTGCGGGCGTACCAATTAATAATCAAAAACAGCACCAGGCCTTCTAGCAGCGCCTCATAGAGCTGGGAGGGATGCCGTGCCAGCTGAGTGGGGTCGGAGGGAAATACCATGGCCCAGGGCACATCAGTAGCGCGACCGTAGAGTTCGCCGCCAATAAAATTACCGATGCGACCAAAAAATAAGCCGGCGGGCACTAGGGGAACCACAAAGTCAGTCAGCCCCAAAAAGGCCACTTTATTTTTGCGTCCATACATAAATACCGCAGTGGCAACGCCAATCAAGCCGCCGTGGAAAGACATGCCGCCCTCCCATATCCGGAACAGCATCGCGGGATCAGCGAGCCATTTATCGCCGTTGTAAAAAAACATATAACCGAGACGACCACCAAGAATGACACCCCAGGCGCCGTAGACAATCAGATCTTCAACCTGAGTCTTTTTAATCGGCGACCAGGGACGCTGACTATTGCGGGTGGCCAAAAAATAGGCTCCGGCAAATGCCAGCAAATACATAATGCCATACCAGTGAATTTGTAATGGACCGAGGGACAACGCCACCGGATTGATGGCTGGATAACTTATCATTACAGCGCTTACCCCTGAAGATTTGAGCGCTGATAATAACGGGTTCTTAGATCACCTGCTACATGGGATGACGGCCTGAACAATAAAAAGTTACACTGCCGCCCATGTGCTTACTTGCTATCGCTTTTCAATCTCACCCAGATGCGCCATTGATCGTTACCTCTAACCGTGACGAATTCTATGCGCGCCAAACGCTGCCTATGCACTGGTGGTCAGATGCTCCGATCCTGGCGGGCCGAGACACTCAAGCCGGCGGCACCTGGATGGGACTATCTCGGGACGGCCGATTTGCCGCAGTGACTAACTTTCGTCAGATGGTTAACGGTGTTATGCCGGAGGCCAAGCCCCTGTCTCGAGGTGAACTGATAACAGATTTTTTAAGCTCGGATCAAAGCGCTGAGGAATGGGCAGATTCTCTAACAGCAACCATGGCTGACTACAGTGGCTTTAATCTGCTGCTCTACGATGGGTTTAATCTGCTGTATTTGAATAACCATGACAACAGCAGAAAGCTACTGCCCCCAGGAATCTACGCCCTGAGCAATCATTTGCTAGATAGCCCCTGGCCCAAGGTTGACCATGCGCGCGATCAACTAAAGCAGGCCATTTCCCCCGTTAAGATGGGTGCCGAACAGTTACCAAATCTGATTGCCACATTGTCTTTAGAAAAGGTCTACGCACCGGAACTGCTGCCCAATACAGGCGTTCCAGCCCAGTGGGAGGAACTGCTGTCCTCACCCTTTATCGTCGCCGACGGCTATGGCACCAGAGCTTCTGCGGCCATTATCATCTCGAACTCGGGCAAGGTAGTAGTTTCAGAGCATTGTTTTGAAGCAGGCGAAAGCCTAGGCCATCAGGAATTTAGCTTTAATCTTTCAAGCTTCTGACCTTCTCGCTCCGTTTGGTCGGGCGAATCAGCCTGGCGATCTCCGGCTTACCTAAAGAGTCGGCAATAAACTGTGAAATAGATTCAGCATCAGACATACGCAGTGCCCGCCGAACCAATTCACGCGCCTCTTTGCGGGTAATATTAAGCAGCATGGATTTAACGCGTAGCAAACTCGTTGCACTCATCGAGAAATTTTCGTAACCCAGACCCAGCAGAACCACAGCGCTAATAGGATCACCGGCCATTTCACCACAGACACTAAGCTGACAGTTAACCGAGGATGCCTGCTCGTAAATAGCCTTAAGCGCGCGCAATACAGCGGGGTGCATGGTGTGATAGAGCCCCGCCACGCGAGGATTGTTGCGGTCAACCGCCAACAGATACTGGGTTAAATCATTGGTACCCACAGACAGAAAATCTACCCGACGGCCAATTTCTTTAACCTGATAAACCGCGGCAGGCACCTCAATCATGGCGCCGATGGGAGGCATTACAATGTTGTAGCCCTCCTCTTGAATCAGCTCGCGGTAGGCGCGATCAATAAGTTCTAGCGCACGGTCCAGCTCTGGGACATTACTGATCATGGGCAACATGATCCGTAGATTGTTAATACCTTCGCTGGCGCGCAGCAAGGCACGAATCTGAATAAGAAAAATTTCTGGGTGATCGAGAGAAATACGAATGCCGCGCCAGCCTAAAAACGGGTTTTCCTCTTCGATAGGAAAATAAGGCAGGTCTTTATCACCACCAATATCTAGGGTTCGCATAGTCACTGGGCGTGGCGAAAAGGCCACCAGCTGCTCACGATAGATCTCCATCTGCTCATCTTCCGTGGGGAAGCTTGAACGCAGTAAAAAAGGAATTTCGGTACGGAACAGCCCCACCGCCTCGGCACCACTTTTAAGGGATCTGTAAGTATCCTGACGCAAACCCGTATTCACCCACAGAGAAAAACGGAAACCGTCCGGGGTAATACAGGGAATATCTCGCAATTTTTCTAAGTCTTTGGCAAGAATTTTCTCTTCGCGCTGACGCTGTAAATAGGTGCGTCGCAGCGTTCTTGTTGCACTGCTGACCACATCCCCAGTAAAGCCATCAACAATTAATTCCTGGCCCTCTAGCTCCGCCCAGGGCAAATCAATAGCGCCCATAACCGTGGGAATACCCAGAGCCCGGCCAACGATGGCCATATGGGAATTACTCGAGCCCTTGAGGGATATAATGCCCACTAGGCGATCGACGGGGATATCTGCCAATGCGGTCGCCGAGAGATCTTCTCCAACCAGCACCACGCGGCGTGGCATGGGCAAGGTTTTGCGGTCATTGCTCTGCAGATAACCCAGTACGCGCTTACCGAGATCATTAACATCGGCAGCTCGCTCGCGAAGATAGGGATCGTCCATCTGCCGAAAGGTGCGTACATGTTTAAGAATGACTGAACTCCAGGCGCTCTGGGCAGCCTGCCCTTCCATAATGGCGGCAATTACTTCGCCACCCAGCGAGCGATCGTCGAGCATACGAATATACACATCAAAAAGTGCCAGCTCTTCAGAGCTAAGCAGCTCTTCGAGGCCTTCACCCAGGTTGTGCATGTCCTTCTTGGCCAATTCTAGGGCCGAGCGAAAAACTTCTACCTCAGCAGCAGGGTTCGATGTAAATCGTTCGGGCACCGAGGCAAGCTCAGTACTTTGTTCCACCAGGACCACCCGGCCAATGCCGATGCCTGGTGAACTGGGAATACCATGAAAAGTAGCTTCGCGGCTTTTACCGCGACCCGCCGATGCCAACTTGCGCAGGGCACCTGTGGCCTCGGCATGGGCAATAGCGCCAGATAGCTGAGCACAGATGGTTACCACAAAGGCTTCCTCTTCAGCCGCAAAGCGACGCTCGGTTTCCTGCTGCATCACCAACACCCCCAACACCTTGCGGTGATGGATAATTGGCGCACCCAAAAACGAATGATAGGGAGCTTCACCGGTCTCTTCAAAATAGGCGTAGTTGGGGTGCCGATCGGCCTCCCTTAAATTAAGCGGCTCCTCTTTGGCGGCCACAAGGCCCACCAGACCTTCGCGCATTGCCAGGCGAACCTTACCGATGGATTCGGGGCGCAAG
>CAJJAS010000096.1 GCA_905182245.1 gamma proteobacterium HTCC2207
ATGCAGCTGGTTGATTAAGCTCGTTCGAACCATCAGCCAAATTTCAGTTAGATAACAGATTTATTGCGTAGCGCGGCTATGTCCAGCGCTGAGTATTCAAGGTATTCCCCCAGGATTGACTCCGTGCTACTGCCTAATTTAGGGGGTGGCACGGTATAGTCAATTGTGGAGCGACTGTAATTGATTGGGTTGGCTACCAGAGGAATGTCTCCCCCGCGAGTATCCACCATTGATATCAACATTCCTCGGGCTAGAATCTGTTGATCGGCAAATACCTGATCAATGGTATTAATAGGTCCGCAGGGTACGTTTCTCGATTCCAAGCGATGCAGCCAATCTTTGGTGTTTGTCGTCTTCATCAGTTCGCTAATCAAATCGCAGAGCGACTCACGGTTTTCCACTCTTCCCCGATTGCTCTCATAGCGACTATCTTGGGCAAGCTGTGGCTGATTAATAACCTCACAGAAACGCTGGAACTGGCCGTCATTACCCACCGCTAAAATAAGATGGCCGTCTGCGGTGGCAAAGGCTTGATAGGGAACAATATTCGGATGTGAGTTGCCAATTCTGCCCGGCACATCACCGCCGACTAAATAGTTACTCGCCTGATTGGCCAGTACTGCCGCCTGAACATCTAGTAACCCAATATCAATATGCTGGCCCAAATTGGAGCTGTGTCGTTCGAGCAGGGCGCCCTGAATAGCATTGGCTGCATACATGCCGCTAAATAAATCCGTAACCGCAACACCGGCTCTTACGGGACCGCCATGACCATTAGCATCTGTGGGTTCGCCGGTAACACTCATTAGCCCACCCATACCCTGAATTAAAAAGTCATAACCGGGCCGATCGGCATAGGGCCCGGTTTGACCAAAGCCAGTAATGGAACAGTAAACAAGGCGAGGGTTAATGGCCGCCAGAGAGCTATAGTCGAGACCATATTTTTTTAGACCACCGACCTTATAGTTTTCGATAAGTACATCTGCCTGAGCCGCCAATTGCCGAATAATCTGCTGGCCTTCGGGCTGGGTAATATCGACGGTTACCGATTGTTTGCCGCGATTGGCGCAGAAATAATAGGCGGCATCTTCGGTGTTATTACCGGCCTTATCTTTGAGGTAGGGAGGCCCCCAGTGGCGAGTGTCGTCGCCGACTATTGGGCGTTCAATCTTGATGACTTCTGCGCCCATATCGGCGAGCAGTTGACCAGCCCAGGGGCCAGCCAAAACGCGGCTCATATCTAATACTTTATAGCCAACCAGTGGTCCCGGCATAAGATTTATCCGAAGGCTGGAATGCCGGTTTGTGCGCGCCCCAGAATAAGAGCATGGATATCTGAAGTGCCCTCGTAAGTGTTGACCACCTCAAGGTTGAGCATATGGCGCATCACCGGATATTCATCGGAGATACCATTGCCGCCGTGCATATCTCGGGCCATGCGAGCAATGTCCAAGGCCTTGCTACAGTTGTTACGCTTTAATAGAGAGATTAATTCTGGCGCCAAATTACCCTGTTCTTTAAGTCTGCCAGCGCGGAGTGAACCCTGTAAACCCAGGCTGATATCCGTTTGCATATTGGCCAGCTTCATTTGGATAAGTTGATTAGCTGCCAGTGGTCGATTGAACTGCACGCGATCCATGCAGTATTGACGGGCGGCATGCCAGCAGCTTTCTGCCGCGCCTAAGGCACCCCAGCTGATGCCATAGCGGGCGGCATTAAGACAGCCAAAGGGACCTTTTAAGCCCTGCACATTGGGCAGCAGATTTTCTTCTGGAACAAAGACTTCGTCCATCACAATTTCACCGGTGACAGAAGCGCGCAATGCGAGTTTGCCTTCGATCTTAGGTGCCGACAGACCTTTCATCCCCTTATCTAAAATAAAGCCACGAATAATGCCGTCGTCGGTTTTTGCCCAGACCACAAAGACATCGGCAATGGGAGAATTACTGATCCACATTTTGCTGCCAGACATTAGGTAGCCGCCGTCCACGGTTTTGGCGCGGGTTTTCATACCGCCGGGATCTGAACCCGCATCGGGTTCGGTTAATCCAAAGCAGCCAACCCACTCTCCGGTCGAAAGTTTAGGAATATATTTTTCTCGCTGGGCGTCTGTGCCATAGGTATAAATGGGATACATCACCAAACTGGATTGCACGCTCATCATCGAGCGGTAACCGGAATCCACACGTTCGACTTCTCGGGCAATCAGCCCGTAGCTGACATAGCCAACACCAGAGCAGCCATAACCCTCGATGGTTGACCCGAGTAACCCCAGTTCTCCCATCTCATTAAAAATGTCACGATCGGTATGTTCATTGCGAAAAGCGTCGCGCACTCTAGGGGCAAGCTTTTCTTCGGCATAGGCCGCCGCAGTATCCCGAACCATGCGTTCTTCACTGCTAAGTTGATCGTCAAGATTAAAGGCATCTTGCCAGTTAAATTTTCCCCAATCCGTCGCCATTGCTTAAATCCTATTTAATAAATATGCGCTTATACAGCGTAATGTTGTGCGGTTTGATCCAGAGCTTTGGTGGCCCGCTCGATCATAGTATCAATTTCTTCATGGCTCATAATAAGCTGCGGAGAAATAATCATTGAGTCGCCAACGGCGCGCATCACCAAACCATTATCAATACAGAATTCACGACAGATTCCGCCAGAGTTCTGCTCAGGTTCAAGACGCTCTTTGGTGGCTTTGTTGCGCACTAGTTCCAGAGACCCGAGCATGCCCACACCGCGGGTATGGCCAACAATAGGATGGTCGCCGAGCTCGGCCCAGCGCTTTTGCAGATAGGGCCCAACATTGTTGGCGACACGGTCGACAATAATATCTCGCTCCATAATATCCAGCGTTGCCAGCGCCGCAGCACAGGCAATGGGGTGACCAGAATAGGTAAAGCCATGACCAAATTCACCGCCACTGCTGGTGATAACACTGGCCACCTTATCACTGACCATCACGCCGCCGAGGGGCTGAAAGCCATTGGTTACTGCTTTGGCAAAGGTCATTAGGTCGGGTTCGGTACCATAGGTCTCACAGCCAAACAGGTTGCCGGTGCGGGCAAATCCACAGATTACTTCGTCACTGACAAAAAGAATATCTCGCTCTTTAAGAATACGGCTTACTTCAGGCCAGTAGCTGTCGGGGGGCACAATCACGCCGCCAGCACCCTGAATAGGCTCTGCTATAAAGGCGGCAACATTTTCTTCACCCAGTTCATCAATGCGTTTTTCCAACTCACGGGCGGCGGCGATACCAAATTCCTCGGCAGTCATGTCACCGCCACTGTTATACCAGTTGGGATCGGCGATATGTTGCACATAGGGTAGGGTTTCAAACTGGTCGTGGACCGAGCTAAAACCACCCAGACTGGCCGCCGCGATGGTGCTGCCATGATAGGCATTGGTGCGGGCTAAAATAATGCGTTTTTTGGGTTGGTTTTTAAGATCCCAATAGCGGCGAATCAAACGAATATTAGTGTCGTTTGCTTCAGAGCCAGAGTTGGTAAAAAACACATGGGTAAACTGTTCGGGCGTCATCTTTACCAAACGATCGGCCAACTCTACTGCCGGTGCATTGCTGCACTGGAAGAAATTATTGTAGTAGGGCAGTTGCTGAAACTGGGCATTAACGGCGGCGGCAATCTCCGGCTGGCTGTAACCCAGGCTGCAGCACCAGAGTCCCGACATAGCATCCAGAAATTCTGTGCCATCGGTATCGTAGATATAAATATGTTCAGCACGATTAATAATTCTGCCGGGCTTTTTGGCATAACCATTGAAGTCAGTAAAGGGATGTAGATGGTTTTTCGCATCTAGCGCTTGCCACTGTTTGGTTGTTCTAGTCATAGTAGATCCTAAAAATCACTTTACGGTTAATGTCGGCTGTAACATTTGCTCTATGAGCTGTATAAAAAAACACCACCCCAAAAGGGTATTTGTTAGTCGCTTTTAAAGAGCGATTATTTCAACATAGAACCCTAGGGGACACAGGTACCCAAATGGGTTGGCGCTAAACCCGTGAGACTTTTAATGGATGATTAGCACTTGATGAATTTCACTTTATGAATAAGCCATTGCCCCTAGTGGGAATTGCCTGTGATGTAACCCAATATGGATTGCATTCCGCCCATACCGTGGGTGAAAAATATATTCATGCTCTGGCCCATGGTGCTCAGGCCATGCCCTTTTTAATCCCTGCATTTGGTGACGGGAAAGATATCCGCGATCTGTCTTCCCTGTATTCGGTGGAGGATATTGTTAGTCGTTTGGATGGTCTATTTTTGCCCGGCAGTCCGTCCAATATCCAACCGCAGAATTATGCGGGGCAGGCACATGAGCAGGGCATCTTAG
>CAJJAS010000097.1 GCA_905182245.1 gamma proteobacterium HTCC2207
GGCCTTAAAGATTGTCTCAACCTGATGGTGCGCATTGGAGCCACGCAGATTATCAATGTGCAGCGATACCAAGGCATGGTTAACAAAGCCCTGGAAAAACTCACGGGCCAGATCAACATCAAACCCACCAACATGGCTGCGCACGAAGTCTGCTTTCATAATCAGGCCGGGACGACCAGAAAAATCCATAACTACACGAGACAGTGCTTCATCAAGTGGCACATAGGCATGGCCATAACGGGTCAGACCTTTTTTGTCGCCAATTGCCTCAGCAACGGCCATACCCAGCGTAATACCGATATCTTCAACCGTGTGGTGATCATCAATGTGAGTGTCGCCTGTCGCCTGAATATCCAGATCAACTAAACCGTGGCGAGAAATTTGATCCATCATGTGCTCTAAGAAAGGCACCGGCGTGGCAAAATTTGCCTTACCTGTTCCATCCAGGTTTACGGTCACTGTTATCTGTGATTCCAATGTGTTTCGGGTCACTGTCGCAATGCGATCAGCCATGAGGTTCTCCAGGATCAATAAAATCGGCGGCATTATACCGTAAATTACGGGTTGCTACAGCGCAAAAAATCGTTAGAATAACGGACTTTTAAGGCAATACTGCTTGGACGCCATCTTTCTAATGAAACGACTCAATACATTATGCGCCATCGCGCTCTGTTTGATTATCGGCCTCGCGTCGGTAACTGCGTCTGCTCATACTCATAATGATCATCAGGAAAGTAGCTGTTCAGTCAGTGTATTACAGCATTCCTCAGCAGCGGTTGCGGCTGAAGCCACCAAAACTTACATCACCAGAGTCACAACCCCGAAAACCATCCCTAGTGTACAGGCTGTTGGCAGCCGCATCAGAAGTTGCCAGCTCGCCAGAGCCCCACCCTTTAACCTCTAAATAATTTGCATCCCCCCGTTGGAACAAATTTGTGCCGGTCATTCGGCGCACATATTATTTTTTAGAGGAATACCCTATGAAAAAGCTAAATACTGTTAAGTTGCCTTTGGCAGCTTGCCTTGTAAGTTTGTCCTGCAGTGCTTTCACTCAGGAAATGGAAGAAGTTATTGTTACATCATCATTAATTGATGCCTCATCGGACGCAATCTCAAACCCACTGCATGTTATCAATGGTGAGTCTATTGCTAGCGATGCAAGCCAAAGCATTGGTGCCAGTATCGATGGTCTGGTGGGCGTATCCTCCAGTGATTATGGCGCCGCTGTTGGTCAGCCTATTATCAGAGGTATGTCGGGAAGCCGGGTAAAGATCCTCAATAACGGTGTAGTGGTTAGAGATGTTTCAGGTTTGGGACCTGATCATGCTAATGATGTGGATTTAAATAATATCCAGCAAATCGAAATAGTCAGAGGGCCATCGTCCTTGCTCTATTCCAATGGAACCATCGGCGGCATAGTTAATGTGGTTGACAACACCATAGCCAGAAAAGACTTCGAAGAGTCAACATTCAGGCTGGGGCTAGAGGTTCAGACAGTCAATGATGGCGACTCACATGACTTCTCTTATCAAAACAATATCGGTGGTTTTAATGTCAGTGCTGCCTACAAAGACTCTAAGTTTGGTGACTATGACATTCCAAATGGTGCGGTCATTCATCATGAGGAAGAGCATGAAGGCGAAGAGGAAGGGGACCACGAAGGTGAAGAGCATGAGGAAGATATGGGTTACTTACCCAATTCTGATGCTGGGTCTACTGCGCAAAGATTAGGCATTTCCAAAGCCGGAGATTGGGGATATTTTGGCGTATCTATTAGCGATACCGAAAATCTTTACGGTATTCCTTTTCATGGCGACAGTCATGAAGAGCATGAAGATGAAGATGGAGATGACCATGCAGACGAAGATGAGCATGAGGGCGAAGACGAGCATGAAGGCGAACGCATCTTCTCGAAAACTGAGTCTAATGTAATCAATGTAGATGGCTCTTACGCTGTGGGTAATAGCTGGTTAACAAAAATCGATTATCGATTTAGAGATTCCGATTATTCTCACACTGAACAGCATGCCGAAGAAGAAGCACACGAAGGTGAAGAGGATGGTGACGATCTTCATGAAGAGGGGCCAACAACCTTCACCAATAATGCCAAAGAATATGGTGCCATTTTTGATTTAGGTAATGATTCGCTATCACAAAAAGTTGCAGTAAATTATGTGGTTGAGGATATTTCTGTTATTGGCGATGAGGCCTTTATAAATCCAACAGAAAGTAAAGAATTGACCCTAGGCTACTATCTGAGCAAAGACCTCGACCTATTTCATGTCGACCTTGGTATTAGATATGATCAAATTTCCAGAAATGGGTCTGTCAGCCATGAAGAAGAACATGATGAAGGTCACGCAGACGAGCATGATGATGACCATGAGGCAGAAATAGAGTTTTTTGATCGAGATATCGACACTACCAGCTATGCACTAACTCTAAGCAATGATATCAATGAGTTTTTAGAGGTGAGTTTAGGACTTTCCTCCGTCGAAAGAGCACCTTCGGCGGTAGAGCTGTTAATGAATGGTCCTCATCTGGCAACAGGTAGAGTAGAAGTAGGTAATTTCAACCTGAAGCCTGAAAGATCAAACAATATCGATCTGAGCTTTAATTTTAGCAATGATGGACTTTATGCTGGCCTGACGTTCTTCCAAAATAATGTGGATAATTATATCTATCTTATGGATGAGACTGAAGAGGATCATTCAGATCATGGAGATGACGACGATCATGATGGTTTAACCCTTGCCAATTATCTTCAGCAGAACGCTGAATTTAAAGGTTATGAACTTGAAATAGGCAAGACATTTGACTTAGCTCGTGGTGCACTGACGCTGGCATTCGGAAGAGATTCCGTTTCAGGAGAGTTTACAGACGGACATAATATCCCACGTATGACCCCGGAAAGAGACTTGTACAAAGTCGTTTACGTGGAAGATGGGCTTACGTTTGTACTGTCTCTCAAGGATGTATCAGCTCAGAATGATACGGCAGAAAATGAAACTGGCACCGATGGATTTCAAATCTTGAACCTGAATCTATCAAAAACCATTGAGACCAGTCCAGGGCATGAGCTAGTTTTGTCAGTGTTCGGTAAAAATCTGCTGGATGAGGCGGCTAGAAATCACAGTTCATTTGTTAAGGATGAGATACCCATGGCAGGCAAAAATCTGGGTATGCGGGCGAGTTACTCGTTTTAAAACACGAGTTACTTTAATGCAAATTCCTTTTTGTAATATATAGTCCCGGAAGGAGGACGCACTATAGCCATTGAGGTAAGATATTGGCTTTGAAACAGACAAGCGGTGCACCTTGGGGAAGATATTTAAATTTTGGTTAATCAGTGTCGTATTTGCTGTCACTGTTATGGTTGCTGGGGTCATTTATTTTGTTACGGTACTTGACCCCAACGACTACAAATCTGAAATTGAAACTATGGCCGCTAGGCAGGGTATTACACTGTCAATTAATGGCAACCTTGCATGGCAGTTTTTCCCCAAGCCCGGCATCAGCATTAGTAATATTGATTTTGTCACTCAGAGGCAGGATTTAGGCCCCGCGATAGAAAAACTGTCGGGACAGATCGGTCTAGCCGCTGTATCTGCCGAATGGAGCGCATTACTAAATACTCAGACTGCAGCAAGCCAACCCCTTAAATTGCTTAGTTCAATTAAGCTATCGGGCGCTCGAACACTGGTTACACCTTACGCTGGTCTTCCATTTCAGCTTAATGATATTGACCTCAGTGTCGGTAAAATCTCTCTGCAGGCTCAGCCCTTTCCTGTATCTGTCTCGATGACTGCACTGGATGGCATTACCATTGACGCCAAGTTTGTCACCCGTATTGACAGCAATACAAGCACGGTAACCCTCAGTAGCCTAGACCTCAATATTGATCAGATAGCGATAAAGGGGGACATCAGCTCCGACCTTGTCAGCTTACGCACCCAAGGAAATCTGCAGGTCAGCCCATTTAATCTAAAACGCCAGCTAGAACAGTTTCAAACGCGTTTGCCGATGTTTACAGTGCCTAAAATGGCCAGCCAAACTGCGTTATCTGACCTTAGTGTCGATGGAAATTTCGACTTCAACCCTACCGCAATCTCTCAATCCAGTAATCTGATAAGACTGGATGGTCAGCTGTTTGAGGTCGATATCAATATTGATCAGAGTAGCGATAAGCTTACATTGAGCATCCGTGGCGACACATTCAAACTGGCTGACTATATTGCCATTCCAGATAATCTAGCCAGCAAAGACAGCGCCGCTATTTTTGCACCACTGGCCCTACCCTTTGTGCTGTGGCATGGACAGAGCCAGATGGAAGTTGCCGTTGGCACCATCCAGCTGGATGACTTTGCCGTCACCAACTTCTACAGCAATATTTTTGGTAATCAACGAGTATTGCGGGTCACCGCTCTGAATGGGGACATGTTTGGCGGTCAGGCTAATGTGATCGCCAAGTTCGACATGCGCTCAAAAACACCTAGCTTTAATATTCAGCCATCCCTGAGCAATATTAATCTTGGCAGCGCACTACCTGCCCTAACAGATACCTCCGATCTCACCGGGCGTTTAAACCTGCAGGGCAATATTCAGGGCACGGGCAATAACAGAAAGACAATTCTTAGTTCACTCACCGGTGCTGGTGAGTTTGAAATTACCGCACCCAGCTACTCCGAAACCAATATAGAAGAGACCTTCTGCAATGCAGCCGCCCTGTTTGGTAGCAGCAATACGACTAACCCGTCCTGGCCCAAGGGCACTCAGCTAGACAACCTAGAGGGCAAGTTTCAGTTCACTAACGGAAAACTCTTAGTCAGCGACTATACAACCGGCACCGGCAATCTAACCCTCGATGGCAATGCCACCGTGCATATGCTCGACAAAAAATATGTCCTAAAAGCCAACGTACTTTTAAGTAGCGCGACTACCAGCGTCAATGGCTGCTCAGTCAATCGTCAGTTACAAAACCGAGCCATACCCTTTATCTGTAAAGGCCGGTTTAGCCAGAGTACCAACAGCAAGGCCAAACCAGCCTTTTGTAAACCTGATGAGCGAGTGCTCAAAGATCTGCTAAAAAATACCGCCTTGAAAAAGCTCGGCGATCAGCTGTTTAATAGCCCCGATGAGGAACCAAACCCCCTGCAAAATCTGTTTAAAGAATTACTCAAAAAGAATCTCAACTAGAACATGACACCAGCCAAATTCCAGCAATCCGTACTCAAGTGGTTTGATCAATATGGTCGAACCAACCTACCCTGGCAGCAGGATATCAATGCCTACAGAGTCTGGGTCTCCGAAATTATGCTACAGCAGACCCAGGTCAGCACCGTTATCCCCTACTTCCAGCGCTTTATGGCGAGTTACCCAACGGTACAGTTACTCGCCGCAGCCCCGTTAGACGAGGTGCTGCATCATTGGACTGGCCTCGGATACTATGCTCGAGCCCGCAACCTTCATAAGACATCGCAGCAGGTTGCCAATGTGCTCGGTGGCGAGTTCCCCGATAACGTGGAACAGCTATGCGAGTTGCCCGGCATAGGCCGATCCACTGCCGGCGCCATTAGCTCTATCGCCTTTAAAAATCAGGCAACTATCTTAGATGGTAATGTTAAGCGCGTTCTAGCAAGGTTTGGGGCTATCGAAGGCTGGCCGGGTAAAAGTGACGTGGTACAAAAGCTCTGGATAGCTGCAGAGACCTATACGCCCTACAAACGTATTGCCGACTACACTCAGGCAATGATGGATTTAGGCGCCACCCTATGCACCCGATCATCGCCTGATTGCGATCACTGCCCACTGGCCAAAAGTTGCAAAGCCTATGCCCAGGGAAATCCGCAAGACTATCCGGGTAAAAAACCCAAGAAAAAGCTTCCTCTGCGAACCACCTGCTTTCTGATGATCCGTAACGCAGAAGGTGAACTGTTACTGCAGCAGAACCCACCTATGGGCCTCTGGGGCGGCCTTTGGGTATTCCCTCAGTGCGAGACAGAGCAAGAATTAGAAGAAACCTGTATGAAGCTAGGCATAGAGCCTAATAGCCAACGGGTACTCGCAGTTAAACGTCATACCTTTAGTCACTTTCACCTCGACTACCAGCCTGTTGAAATTGCCGTCACCGGTCAGGGCAATACCGCACTGCAAGTGGCCGACGCCCAGAATCAGGTCTGGTATAACCCACAGAAACCACTATCATTAGGTATGCCAGCTCCTATTAAAGCGCTGCTGTTACAGGCTCAAAAACGAGCAATATAAGTAAATATCACACAGAGGTACGTTATGGCGCGCATGATTTTATGTCGCAAGCTCAAAAAAGAACTCCCGGGGCTAGATATGCCCCCCTTCCCTGGCCCCAAAGGCGAGGAAATTTTCAATAATATCTCCAAAGAAGCCTGGGCAGAGTGGATGACCCACCAAACCACGCTAATCAATGAAATGCGCCTAAATATGATGGATTTGACCGCTCGCACCTATCTCTCGGAACAACGAGAAAAATTCTTTAACGGCGAAGACGTCGATCAGGCTGAAGGATACGTCCCGCCTACGGAATAATCCTTGACGAACCGCATATCAGACGCTTTAATACGCGCCTCTCGCGATATGCCTCAAAACAGATTGCGAAGCCCGGTTAGCTCAGTTGGTAGAGCAGAGGATTGAAAATCCTCGTGTCCTTGGTTCGATTCCGAGACCGGGCACCATAATATAAAGACCCTCAGCGAAAGCTGGGGGTTTTTTGGTTCTATAGGTAGATATCGAACGTCCGATGGACTCGCGCTAAAGCGCTCGGGGCTTCACCCCGCCTTCGCACGCGAATGCGCCCAAAATGCTACGCATTTAGTCCGAGACCGATTAGTTCCTACTGGGTAAGGCGTCAAACTGCAAGAAGCCTCAGTGAAAGCTGGGGGGTTTTTGGTTCTATAAGGTAGATATCGAACGGTTAGATGGACTCGCGCTAAAGCGCTAGGGGTTGCATCCAGCTTTCATGAAAAAAGCCCTGTATTAACAGGGCTTTTTCGACAGAGGTAACTTAGCTCACAGGCTCTCTTGATTTTAAATGCAAGCTTACTTGGCCAATATAGTGGTTGCTTTGATATCTTCCATTTTCACACCACAGGCTTCCATTGATTTAGACTGCATTGCCTTCCATTTAGCGTCGCTTTCTTGCCAAGCTAAAGCAGACTCCATAGACGAAATCGACTCATGGAGATCAACTGCCCCGAGCATTGCATCGCCAATTATTCCCGGAGACGATGAGTAGGCAATCGGTGAAGCGCCTACTTCATACGCTATCAAGCCTTTAAGTGTTGCCAGACCTGCTTCCACGTTTTCGCATGGCAATTCATACACAACAACAACCTGACCTGCTGAAGCGACTGGCGCTAGCGTCTTTGCCTCCTCATGATGGCCTGCACTGATTACGCTCGAAAAAAGTAAACCACTAAGTAAAACTAAAGTTCGATTTATCATTTTAATTACACCTCTTTTATTATTCTAAAAATTTTTTCGTGGGAGGCTTTATAGCCTAGAGTTATCTTTATCTAATATTTAAAAGTACTCGATACACGCGGGATGAGGAAAAGGCCTATTAATCGAACAGGCCTTTCCGGTAACAGCGATTTTGATTCAATTACTTTTTAGCCTTTACCCATAGCGGGAGAAATGCAATCAGGAAACCCGACACCAAAAATGCTATCCCAATAGGATCTGGCATTGTTGCGTATTCACCACCATAAGTTGCTGTAAAGCCCTTAGCAATTTCGCTGGCATTTTCACCAAGACCACCAAGCGCATTTGCATGAACAGTCCACTGGTTCATTATATTTGTCGTCATATTCCAACCGAATAACAGCACTGACAGAGAAAAGATTGAAGACAATACTCTACCCAGCAGGGGTGCATCTTTTTCAACCAATACACTCGCGAATCGGGCTGCAACCCAGATCGCAATAACTATACCTATAAATAGAGTTGCGTTAGCTCCCCGTGACGCTTGAAATGATGCCCAAATTTCTGATTCCATAGTGTTCCCCTTATTAGTTATTATTAGTTTTTACTGCTTTGCGCAGCGGACCCAGTGTATAACTATTTATGCATCTATAAATAGATTAAATAATAGAACTAATATGCTACCTCTATCAGGTGATTCCGAGTTTGGGTTAGCTATGTCTGTTGCCCCTGCAAATATCTTTTAATGTATATCCCTTGTGTAGCAAGCAGGCACAGCTCGGCCCATGCCGCAGTTCATAGGCTTGTAATAGCAGCCCTTGTTTAAGCCTCAGTTTGACTATAGAGTTATTCAGATATGCTGCCTCACTAGATTATTGGCGGCGCAGCTTTATCACCCAGAGATCGAATCTATACCAATGCGTTATTTTACTAAAATCACCCTTACTCTAATAATGGCGCTGATTGGGTTTTCGGCAGGCTCCCAGAGTGCACTAGCTGAAAGCTCGAGTCCTATAAGACATAACGTTATTTCTGACGGTCACCCAATGGCGCTGTGGGAGAAGTCTCATGCTAAGACAAAGGGCGTAATTCTTTTCATCCACGGTAGAACCTGGAGTGGCCTCCCTGACTTTGACTTGCAGGTAGACGGCGAAGACCTTTCCTTAATGGATGGGATGCTTGACCAGGGTTACAGTACCTATGCAGTTGATCTGCGTGGCTACGGAGAAACACCGAGAGACCGCTCCCAATGGCTCTCACCGACCAAGGCCGCCAATGATGTCGTTAATGTGGTGCGTTGGATATCTGAACGCCACAATAATAGCCCGGTTCATATTTTTGGCTGGTCATATGGTTCAGTAATCTCTTTGTTAGCTAGTCAGAAAAATTCAGATAACATGGCTAGCTTGACGCTATTTGGTTTCTGGCTGGACCTAGACGCACAAAGTATTCCCAGCGCCAATGTTCTGGAGAGACGCATTAATACAGCCGCCGCTGCTGCCAGTGATTTTATTGTGCCTGGGAGTATTAGCCAAAAGGCTATTGATACTTATGTCAGAGCTTCACTCACCGCCGACCCAGTGCGCGTTGACTGGCGCAGAGAGTCAGAGTTTTTATCCATAGATCCAAACAGTATTGCTCTACCGGTATTACTGATGCAGGGGGAGTTCGATCCTATTGCGCCTACAAACCTACAGGCCAAGCTATTTACTCGTCTTAAGGCCGCAGACAAAAGCTGGGTGGTTATTTCTGGCGGTGATCACGCGGCTTTTATGGAGACACCACGTCCCCAGTTTATTGCTGCATTTAAGGCCTTTATTGATCGATTTAACCCGTAACATGCCAAGAGTGGAATAACATGAAAGGATTATTGCCAGCACTGCTTGTGGCCCCAATACTACTAATATTAATCGCCCTTGCATCAACAGCTTGGGCACAGAGAGGCGACACTGTGATTATTGATGTGAGAACGATAGAGGAATGGAACACTGGGCATCTGGCGACAGCTCAACACCTGCAGTTAGAGCTAGTAGGGGACGCCATAGATACGCTAGTTTCCGACAAGGAACAGCAGGTTTATCTTTACTGCCGAAGCGGCAATAGATCTGGTCAGGCCAAACTGATAATGGAGCAGCTTGGGTACAGCAATGTTGTCAATGCTGGAGGCCTGGATGATGCCAGCCAATTACTCGACGTTGCGATTGTTAGATAGAGCCCAAGTATGACTAACCAAAAAACTCAAAACTACTTATCGCCGCGCTAACAATTCAGCTTTCATATATCGGCATGTCCGTTATGTGGAATCTTATTGGGGTAGGCTTAATGAGCATCGGTCAGCCGCCATTGGGGAACTCTGCTTCAATAGCCGTTGTTGTGATTATGCTAGCCCTAGCATTAACCCTTGTATTGACCGTCAACCGAGTGCGCTGGCTTTATTCCACCGCAACTGGGGTTTTAACTCTGGGCTGCCTAATGGCCCTGTATACGGCTTTCACAGGGGCTGCCGAACTCTGGCCATCAAATTATTTCAGGATATTTGGTGCACTGATTAATGTGCTCGGCCTGGCGGGCTTTGGGCTTGCCTGTAAACTAATTATCTCTCAATCAAAACTCAGCTAATTTATCCAAAACCGCTTTCCCAGGTTGCAGGGCGAGTGAAAGCCTATTTTAAGCCTCAGTTAATTTGCTGAGGCTTTTTTGATTTTGAGAACAAGCTCATGATAAAACTTAATCGCGGGTAATATTCTATGCAAGCAGTTTAGAAGGGAGGTAATTCAACTAACCATTTAACTGATAAATCAACCAAATCAACCCAAGGTGAGCAGTATGATCACCATCACGATAAGGAAATCAACATGACTAAAAAAGTCCATAAAGAATCCTCAGATGCCATGTCAGAACTTGCATCACGCGCTTTACGAGGGGAAAAACTCACTGATGCTGAGATAAAATCTCTGGCTGGATCAGTGCTTTCTCAAGATGAAACTAAAGGTAAAAGAACCTTTAAATGAGTTAAGTTAATCTCATGCCATCAAAAGCAGCGAGCGCCGTTTCAATGCCCAACTTAAAGCGAGTAAGTCGCAGAATGGTACCAGCTGAGTCGGAGGTAATCTGTGATGCTATTCACAGGAACTATGAGGTGAGGCGGCTAGTTCAACGTAATATTGAATAAATATAGCGCCTAAATTGAAGGGTTTTGTGTTACTTACGGAGGTTATTACTTGCTAGGAACAGAGCGTATCTAGCTTTCGGTTTAAACCTCTAGAGCTTCAGGCTCAGGTTCTGGCGCGCCGCCCAGCATAATACTAATCCAACGAGATTCTGGCTGATTTTCCAGGGCAATTTTAATCATAATAGTCAGGGGAATAGACAGGAGCATCCCCACAGGGCCTAGCACCCAGCCCCAGAGTACCAATGATACAAACACGACCAGTGGTGAGAGGTTCAATCCTCTACCCATCCAGCGCGGCTCAATCGCGTTACCCATAACCAGATTAACGACCACAAAGCCGCCCAGAGTAAGGCCTGCATGTAAAACGCCGAGCTGTACCAATGCCAACAGCACCGCGGGAACAGCCGCAATAAACGAGCCTACCGTGGGGATAAAGTTAAGTAAAAAGGCCAGTAAGCCCCATAAAATCGCGTAATCGACACCGAGAATCCACAGCCAGATAAAAATAATCAGGCCTGTGAGCAAGCTAATAGCCGCCTTAATCGCCAAATAGCTGTGCACACTGTCAGAGAACTTGGCTAACCATGCCTGCGAGACATCGTTACCTCGAGCTAGGCGCAGCTTCTCACCAAACCCCATATTCTCTGCAAGAATAAAAATTACCGTCAGCAGAATCATCACTGCATTGGTCATAACATTGCCAAACGAGGCCAGAGTACTGCCGACCAGCTTCATCACGGCACCAGGATCAAAGCTACTCTGCCATTGCTGAGCATCTATCTCGACACCACGCACCATTAACCACTGCTGCACGCCCGTGCTCATGGCCGACAGTTTGTCCGAGTAAATGGGAATATCCTGACGAAAGTCGGTGAGTGATGAGCCAATCACCGCGGCCAGAATCAGGCCTACCAATAAGATCAGCATGACTACCAGCACAATCGCCACACCACTGGGGATGCGGAAGCTTTTTAACCAAGCCAGTACTGGAGAAACAATCATGGCGATAAACACCGCCAATAAAAATGGCACCAGGAGTGGTCCCGCCATTTTTAACCCAGACACAACAATTACAAAGGCGGCAAAAACCACCAAAAATCGGGCAATAGAAGATGTGTTCTCGGTCATTGGGTCTACCTCTAATTGTTACTGCGATAAAAGCACTTCATTAAAAGTGCCTATTCTATGGTGCTTATTCTAAAGTACTTGCTCTAGAGTACTTATTCTAAGGTACTTAGCTGATTGAGTATTTGCCGTAACTCTCGACGACCGGCGGGGGAAAACCTCACCAGCCCATGCTCTGCAGTCATTTCACTG
This sequence comes from gamma proteobacterium HTCC2207, assembly GCA_905182245.1. Classification (GTDB taxonomy): domain Bacteria; phylum Pseudomonadota; class Gammaproteobacteria; order Pseudomonadales; family Porticoccaceae; genus HTCC2207. The sequence continues at coordinate 11,945 of CAJJAS010000097.1, forward strand.
ACCTCTAACATAGCACATTGAATCCGGATTTTATCCAGCTCTGAGCTCTGTCGAATGGGCATACCCACAAAAACATCCCAATCCGTGGTGCTGGCGGTTTCTGCCAGCACAGATTCTAACAGGCGTTGAATATTAATCGCTTCAACACGATAAATCGGCAGTCCCACATAGCGAAAAACCAATAGCGCCAACATCACTACAACAAAGGTCAGAGCAACGGTAATTATAAAATTCACGAGCATGCCTCCGATTAGGGAAAGAACAGTAACTTAAGCGCCATTAACAATGTAATCACCGTGATAATCGGCTGCACAAAACCCGCCCCACGCTTCATAACAAGATTAGAACCCAATCGTGCACCTATTACCTGAACCACTGACATTCCTATGGCCAGCTGCCAAATCACATAGCCGCTAAATACAAATATAAGTGCCGAGGTGCCATTGACCGCCAAGATCATCAACTTGGTTTCTGCGGTTGCCTTAACCAGATTATGACCCAGCAACCAGACAAACAAAAACGGCATAATCGAACCCATGCCCGGGCCAAAAAACCCCCCATAAAACCCCATACCCAAAGCTGCGGTGCAGGCAAACCATCTCTGGCTAATTTTTTGTGGGTGATCTGCTTCACTAATCTTAGGAGAGAATAAAAAATACAACGCAATGGCTAACAGCAGAAAAGGAATGAGCTTGGTCAAGGTTGCACCGTCGAGACTCTGTACCAGAAAAGTGCCCGCTACAGACCCCAGCACCGCCATAGCAACGGCACCGTAAAGCGGCTTAATATCAAGATGACCTTTACGGAAGAAATTCCAGGCCGACGAAAGAGTGCCCAGTGAGCTTTGCACCTTATTGGTGGCCAATGCATTTAATGGCGGCAATCCAACCCAGAGTAGAGCGGGTAATGTAAGAATACCGCCAGAGCCCGCAATCGACGAAATAAGGCCCGCAAAAAAAGCCACGCCAATAAGAATAATCTGATTATTTAAGGCTATTTCCATATAAGTAAGCACATACTAACTTAATTAAAATTGATCGGGATATCTGCCTTTGAACTGACCGTAGTATTTAATAATGGCGGCCACATCAGCTTCATTATCACCGGTAGGCTCAAACATATCGCCCAATACAATACGCTTATTAGGGAAGTCTAATGCACCCATTTGAATCTTGCAGTTGTTCTCTTTGGCGATACGTAAAAAGCCCGTTTTCCACTTCTTTGATTTTTTACGGGTACCCTCAGGGGCCACCACAATAATCACGCCTTTATCTTTTTTAACCATCTCATTAACGTAGCCCATTACCGCTTCAGGCTTGTCGCGATTGACGGGGATACCGCCCAGCCAGCGCATAAACCAAGCGAAACCAGGGAAGAAAATTGTGTGTTTTCCCAACCAGCGCACACGGGCATTGATACCTAATACGGCAGTTATGCCATACACAAAATCCCAGTTACTGGTGTGGGGTGCGGCCACAATCAGTAACCGTTCGGCGTCTGCAATTGAGCCTTCAAGGCTCCAGCCAATAACGCTACGATAAAAGGTACGACCAAACCAACGCGTAAGTGCACTGCGATTAGTCCGCAAATGTTCGGGACACTGGTCTTGGGATACGGGAACTATCGTTTTACTCATGCCTTGCCTCTTATAAGAGTTCTTGTTGTTATTGCTTAATCAATGTTTACAAACACTAGTGCTCTCTTGTTGCTCGAAAGGCTATCTCGGGATGCCGCTCTGTCGCCAGCGACAAATTAACCCGAGTGGGTGCCAGATAGGTCAAATGACCACCGCCATCCAATGCCAGATTATCTTCAGCCTTATTTCTGAATGCCTCGAGTATTTTTCGATCGTCGCATTCGGTCCAGCGAGCAGCATGAACATTAACCGCCTCATAAATAGCATCTACGCCGTATTCTTCGCGAAGACGATAGGCCACAACATCAAACTGCAGCTGACCCACCGCGCCCACAATCACGTCATTATTGCGGAAGGGGAAAAACACCTGAGTGCTACCCTCTTCTGATAGCTGACGAATGCCGTTTTGCAGCTGCTTGGCTTTTAAAGGATCTTTTAAGCGAATACGCTTGAATAATTCCGGTGCAAAGTGAGGAATACCACTGAACTTGAGTGCTTCACCATCAGTAAAGGTGTCGCCAATCTGAATAGAGCCATGATTGTGTAGGCCAATAATATCGCCAGCCACCGCCTCTTCTACAGAGATTCGTTCACCCGCTTTAAAGCTAAAGGCATCGGAGACACGCATATCTTTGCCTGTGCGCACATGTTTCATCTTCATACCTTTGGTGTATTTACCCGAGCAAATACGTAAAAAGGCGATGCGATCCCGGTGTTTAGGATCCATGTTGGCCTGTATCTTAAACACAAAGCCACTAAAATTAGCTTCGCTAGCCACTACTTCCCGGTCTAGGGTCTGGCGCGGTTGAGGCTCGGGAGCCCAGCGCACAAAGTCATTAAGCATCTCGCGAATACCAAAGTTGCCCATGGCCGTGCCGAAAAATACCGGTGCTAGCTGCCCAGACAGAAATTCATCCATATCAAACAGATTAGTCGCGCCCTTCACTAGCTCTAATTCTTCAAGTACATCATCCACATAGGCTCCCAGCGCTTCTCGGGCCTCTGGAGACTCTAGGCCTTTAATCTGGATATCATCCGATAAGGTATGCCCCTTACCCTGGACATAGACATGAATAGTGTCGGTATAGAAGTTGTAGACCCCACGGAACTCACGGCCCATGCCAATAGGCCAGTTAATCGGTGCCGCTTTAATCTTGAGTACGCTTTCAATTTCATCAAGCAAGTCAATAGGATCGCGAATATCACGATCCATCTTGTTTACAAAAGTCAGTATGGGCGTATCCCGCAAACGGCATACATCCATTAGCTTAATAGTTCGTGCTTCCACACCTTTGGCGCCATCAATTACCATTAATGATGAATCCACAGCGGTTAGCGTGCGATATGTGTCTTCAGAGAAATCTTCGTGACCTGGCGTGTCCAGTAGATTGACCATGCAATCGTTGTAGGGGAACTGCATCACCGACGAGGTAACCGAAATACCCCGCTCTTTCTCCATGGCCATCCAGTCGGAGGTCGCATGGCGATCACTCTTGCGACCCTTTACGGTGCCCGCCACCTGAATCAGGTTGCCTAACAGCAACAGTTTTTCCGTGATCGTGGTTTTACCCGCATCTGGGTGAGAGATGATCGCAAACGTGCGTCTCTTGTTAATTTCTTTGACAAAATTACTGTCTGACATACTTACACTCTGTAATGTGTACACCGCCATGTGCACAAAAATTCTGGCTTGCGTTAAACTGGGACCTAAATTATCCCGATAGCGCAAAAGCTGAGTATTCTACTCAAAATCATGGCTTATGCCCCGACAAATTCTAGCAATGCCCCGTAATCATGTCCGTCAGCAGCTCGTAGCGCCGTAATATACTGATTTCGGCGCCTATTCATGTTTTTTAAGGCATAGCCTCCAGCCCAATCGATTTCCTCTTCATTCATGAGCTTGGTCGAAGAAGTTTATCTGACCTAACAACTTTCAATATTTAGCATTCGCCCCGACACCCAATAGTACATTGTCCAGACAAAGAGCACCTGACTTGAGAGCCCTCGGCTGGAGCGCTCGCACGGTTATTATCAAATCGGGAGGCTCTCACCATCTATGCAGCAACCGCCAGCTCCTAAAGCCATCCATGGCGGCCTTCTTAGCGTATACCAACGCATTCAACAGGCAATTAGATTTGGCGATTCGGTTCTCTTGCAGTATCGTCTCGCCATTAAGCGCCATCACCCAGTTTTAGGAGCAACTCCATGAAGTACCAAGGCCAAACAGAATACGACCACAAAGGTCCTTCACCGCGCCGAGGTGTGTTGCTGTGTAATCTGGGTACGCCAGATGCCCCCAAAACTGCTGAGTTGCGCCGTTACCTCAAAGAGTTTCTAAGCGACCCCCGTGTTGTTGAGGTTCCTCGCCTGCTATGGTGGATGATTCTCAACCTCGTTATTTTACGCATTCGCCCGCGTCGTTCAGCCAAGCTATATGCCAGCGTGTGGTCTGAAGGGGGCTCACCCCTAATGGTGCACAGCAAGGCCCAGGTCGCCGGTGTTAAGAAAATTCTCGACAAAAAATTCAATGATGACGTGCCTGTGGTATTGGGCATGCGTTATGGCAACCCCTCCATGGAATCGGCGATTGCTGAGTTAACGGCTCAGAATGTACGTGATATTACCGTCCTGCCCCTCTACCCCCAGTATTCCGGTGCAACTACAGGCTCTACTTTCGATGCGGTAGCCCAGACCTTTACTAAAACTCGCTGGGTACCTGAGTTACATTTCATTGGTGGCTATCAGCAGTCTGAGCTTTATATTGATGCTCTGTGCGGCACTATTCGCAAGCATATTGCTGAGCATGGTCAGCCTGATAAGTTGATGTTTTCATACCATGGCACCCCCCAGAGATATCTCAATAAGGGTGACCCCTATCACTGCTTCTGCCATCAAACGACTCGACTGGTGCGAGAGCGTATGGGCTTAGATGAAGATCAGGTGATGACTACCTTCCAGTCTCGCTTTGGTCGTGAGCCCTGGCTGCAGCCTTACACGGACAAAACCCTTGAGGCTATGCCCGGCGATGGGGTCAAACATGTGGCAGTTATTTGCCCAGGCTTTTCGTCTGACTGTCTTGAAACTATCGAAGAGATCAATATGGAAGCTCGCGAGAGTTTTATTGAGCATGGCGGGGAGACATTCCACTATATTCCCTGCTTGAATGATAATCCTGCCCATCTTGAAGCACTGGCCGAGATTGTTAGTAAGTATTTGTAAGGCACAAAACGTCAACGAAATACTAACTAAAAGAAATAGTAGGCCCAAAGGCTGCTGCGGGTTAACCCTCAGCAGCTAACCAACTCTGCAACACCTCTGCACAGCTCCCGCCTATTTTAAGTGTCGCGATGTCATCTGCTCTTGTTTTGCCTGCATTAAGCAGCACAATAGGTTTGCCTTGCTGCTGTGCCCAGAGACAAAAACGGTACCCCGAATAGGTCATCAATGACGAGCCTGCCACCACCAAGCCATTCGCTTGCCGCAATTTCTGCTCGGCCAACAACAGCCTATCTTTAGGGACTGAGTCTCCATAAAAGACCGCATCTGGTTTAAGTATGCCGCCGCAGTGCTCGCAGTCAGGCACCTGCATATCAGAATAATCAAGATGATCGATATCTGCATCACCGTCTGGCGCTATGCCACCGGCCAGTAAAGCGTATTCAGGATTCTGCGTCTCCAGCCAGGTTTGTAGCGATGCCCTTGAGTATTTGTGTCCGCAAGCCATACAGGAAACACTGTCGACCCGACCGTGGAGGTCTATCACAGCCTTGCTACCAGCGCGCTGATGAAGGCCATCGACATTCTGTGTTACCAAACAGGAGACCAGCCCCAACTGCTGCAACTTAACCAGCGCCAGATGCGCGGAATTGGGCTGGGCATCGATCATAAAACGCCAACCCACCATATTGCGTGACCAAAAACGCCGCCTTGAGCTCTGCTCTGCCATAAATTCCTGATGAGTCACTGGCGGTTTACGCTGCCAGATCCCGTCGCTATTGCGATAGGTAGGCACGCCAGATGCAGCACTAACGCCTGCACCGGTCAGTACAAACCAGTCTTTATGGGCACTTAGCAGCGAAATAATGGCCTGCACATTGGCATCCTTTTGCAATATTTGGAGTTTTTATACGTTCACCTAAGGGAAATTGGCTGGATACCACTGAAAATAGGGAATTATGCCGTTGCAGCCCGTATAATGGCGGTTTTTTATAATCGTGATTGTAACCAATTACGCTTGGCGCAAAGTTAAGATTTATCTATGGATATTAAAGCTTATATGCAGGACCTCGGCATTGCCGCCCGCAAGTCTTCTCGGGTGCTTGCGCGAGCAGGTACTGCCATTAAAAATAATGCACTGCTGGCCATTGCCACTAGGCTTGATGACGGGCGCCATAACCTGTTGGCAGCAAATACTGTAGACATGGAAAATGGTCGTAACAATGGCCTAGACGCTGCCTTGTTAGATAGGCTAGAACTTAACGATGAACGCATTAGCGGCATGATCGAAGGCCTAAAACAGGTGGCTGCATTACAGGACCCTATTGGCACAATCACCGATATGGGTTTCCGTCCTAGCGGCATCCAGCTCGGAAAAATGCGTGTACCTCTGGGTGTTATCGGCATTATTTATGAATCTCGCCCCAATGTAACCATCGATGCGGCGAGCCTCTGTCTTAAGTCTGGCAACGCTACTATTTTGCGCGGCGGCAGCGAAGCCATTTTATCCAATCAGGCCATTGCTGCCTGTATTGCCCAGGGTTTAGCCGATGTTGGGCTGCCTGAAACTGCGGTTCAGGTAATTAACACCACTGATCGCGATGCGGTAGGCGAGCTGATTACCATGACAGAGCATGTGGACGTGATTGTGCCTCGCGGCGGCAAGAGCTTGATTGCCCGAGTTAGTGCCGATGCCAGGGTGCCCGTAATCAAACATTTAGACGGCAACTGCCATGTGTATATTGATGATCGCGCCGATCTGAAAAAAGCGCTAGCGATTGCCGACAATGCCAAGACTCATCGCTATGGTGTCTGCAATGCTATGGAGTCTCTCCTGATTGCTGAGTCTGTTGCACCAAAAATACTGCCGGAGCTGGCAAAGATTTATGCGGAGAAGAATGTTGAACTGCGCGGCTGTGACAAATCTCGCGATATTATCGAATCGATTATTGAAGCCACTGAGCAGGATTGGGGCGAAGAATATCTGGCGCCTATTTTATCAATCAAGATAGTGGCTGGTATTGATGAAGCAATTGAACACATTGCTAAATACAGTTCCCAGCACACCGAAGCGATTGTTACAGAAGACTTTAACCGCGGCCGTCGCTTTATCGCCGAAGTAGATTCGAGCTCGGTAATCATTAACGCCTCGACGCGCTTTGCGGACGGTTTTGAATATGGCCTAGGTGCCGAGATTGGTATTTCTACAGACAAGATTCACGCGCGAGGCCCGGTTGGCCTTGAGGGCTTAACTAGCCAGAAGTGGATCGTGTTTGGCGACGGACAGATACGCGAATAATGTCTATTGCTCTATTTGGTGGCAGTTTTAACCCCGTCCATTTTGGCCATTTACGGATAGCCACTGAGCTTGCGGAACAGTTGCAGGTTGAAAGTATTCGCATGATGCCCTGTGCGTTTTCACCTCACCGTGATAAAACTGAGGTAACTGCCAAGCAACGCCTTAAAATGTTGCAGCTCGCCATTGGCGAGCAAACGCTCTTGCAGGCAGAAGATATTGAGCTGCAGCGTCCGGCACCCAGCTATAGCGTCGATACGGTGCGCCTGATTCGCGAGCAGATTGGCCCTGAGACACCGCTGTTTTTGTGCATAGGCATGGATTCGCTCAATGGTCTGAACAGCTGGCATGATTGGCAGAAAATTCAGGATTACTGTCATATAGTCGTATCGTCCCGGCCCGGTTATAAGATTCCAGAGTCTGGTGCCTTAGCCGACTGGATTAATACACATCGCTGCGATGATTTGGCGGTAATGAAAAAAACAGCTCAGGGAAAATTATATTTTTGTGAGCTAACCATGCTGGCTATTTCGTCAACCGGCATTCGTGAAAAAGTAAGTAACGGCGAAAACATTTGTTTTTTGACCCCTGATACAGTGGTCGACTATATCCACCAACAACATTTATATGAGTAAATAATTGCCATGACGCAATCCCTGCACGACATTGTTATAAACGCCCTTGAAGAAGTGAAGGCCATCGACATCACCAGCATCGACGTGAGAGAACTCACTGACGTGATGGACACCATGGTCGTTGCCACCGGCAGCTCCAATCGTCAGGTTAAATCTCTGGCGTCCAATGTGGCGGTTGAAGGCAAGAAAGCCGGCTACCATTTGATTGGCGTTGAAGGCGATGATACTTCTGAGTGGATACTGGTCGACTTTGGTGACGTAATCATTCATGTAATGTTACCCGTAACCCGCGCATTTTATGATTTAGAGCGACTCTGGGCACTGCGCCCTGGCGATCGCCCGCAGAGTGCTGACGATGAGCTAAATGCCCAGTCAGATGGCGAATAAGTAGAGCCTTAAAGATGAAACTACGCATACTGGCGGTTGGCACGCGGATGCCCGATTGGGTTGAAGCGGGCTGCCACGAATACGGCAAACGTATGCCGCCGGAATTGCGTATTCAGGCGATTGAAATACCCCTGGGCAGCCGCGGTAAAAACCAGCCTGCTGCCAAAGCCATAGAGGCCGAGAGTCAGGCTCTACTCAAGGCCATGGGCGAGAGAGACTTTGTGGTTGCTCTAGATGTATTAGGCAAACCCATGAGCACCGAGAAATTGGCCGCTCAGTTATCGAATTGGCAAATGGAAGGCCGCGATATTAGCTTACTCATTGGCGGCCCTGACGGGTTGTCGGCTAATTGCCTGGCGCGGGCAGATATGCGTTGGTCAATGTCAGACCTCACTCTACCGCACCCACTAGTGCGCATTGTGTTGATGGAACAGCTATACCGAGCATGGACGATAAATGCTAATCACCCTTATCATCGCAGTTAGTTGATCGGATAACCCATAATGATTCATGATGCTGCATTTTCAGATCCTGCCCGCGAACGCAAAATCTTTGTCAGTCGCCTGCTGATCGCTATATTTCTAGCATTCGTTCTAGGGTTAGTTGTTATCGCCCGCTATGTGGATTTGCAGCTCACGCGGTATCAAGATTTTGCTACGCATGCTGATAACAATCGCATGCATGTGCGCCCGGCCCCGCCGTCCCGAGGCCTTATTTATGACCGCAATGGCGAGCTTCTAGCTGATAATCGCCCCACTTATATTCTGACCATCGTCCGTGAACGCTCAGATAATCTCAGTGAACTGCTGGGCACTATCGGTTCGCTCATTGAGATTTCAGACAACGATATCAAGCGCTTTGAAAAGCGCCTTACCCGTCGTAAGCCCTACGAACAGACACCACTAAAATATGATCTCACCGAGCAAGAGCGAGGGATTTTAGCGGTTAATGGCTACCTGTTAGACGGTGCAGAAGTATCAGCACGGCTGATGCGTTTTTATCCTGATGGCGAACTATTTGGTCACGCCATCGGTTATGTGGGCCGCATCAATGAGCGCGAAAGCCAAACCATTGATGGCATCAAATACAGTGGCACAGATTCTATTGGCAAGATTGGTCTAGAAAAATTCTATGAATCCCAGTTACTCGGCGAGGTAGGTACTGAGCATGTAGAAACCAATGCTCGTGGGCGAGTTATGCGAATTTTGGATAATAGGGACCCAGTACCAGGCAGTAATTTGACCCTGTACCTAGACAGTCGTTTACAGCGTGTCGCCCACAAGGCATTTGAAGGTGAGCGCGGCGCCCTGGTGGCTATTGATGTTAGGACAGGCGGTGTTTTGGCTATGGTCAGCGCCCCTGGCTATGATCCCAACCTATTCGTTTCTGGCATCAGCCAAAAAAACTACGACTCCCTACTAAACTCCCCCGACCGTCCACTGTTTGATCGCACCATTCGCGGCCAATACCCTCCGGGGTCTACCATTAAACCTCTGTTCGGATTGATTGGCCTGCATAGCAAAACCATCAGCATGGATTATGTTATTGATGATCCTGGCTATTTTATTATGGAAGGTATTGAACGTCCCTGGCGAGACCATAACTCTAAGCGCGGTGGTCATGGTAAAGGCGTTGATCTCGCCGAAGCGATTATCGAATCCTGTGACGTGTTCTTTTATAAGATGAGCATTAAAACCGGTATCGACTTGCTCTCTCGCTACAGCGAACAATTTGGTTTGGGACAGATTACCGGCATTGATATGCCCGGTGAGCGGTCCGGCATTATGCCGTCAAGAGCCTGGAAGAAAGGTGCTCGTGGGCAGAGCTGGTTTAATGGTGACACTATTAACACCAGTATTGGTCAAGGCTTTATGCTGGCGACACCATTACAGCTGGCCGTGATGACAGCGCGCATTGCCTCAAGGGGCGATACCGTTGTACCCAAGATTGTTAAGTCTATTAATGGCACCGCGGTTGCCAGAGACGAAATTTCTGCACCCATGAATATTAGTGAAGAGCACTGGGACTATATCCACAAGGCAATGAGCGACGTAGTCCATTCGACAAGAGGCACAGCCAAAGGCATCAGCCGCGGGCTGAGCTACAAGATTGCCGGCAAAACAGGCACCGCCCAGGTCATTAGTATTAGCGCTGAAGAAGAGTACGACAGCTCAAAAATTGACAAGAGCCAGTGGGATCATGCGCTATTTGTAGCCTTTGCTCCCGCTGAGGATCCACAGATTGCCATCGGCTTGATTGTTGAAAATGGCGAACATGGCAGCTCCGCCGCTGCACCTATTGCTCGCATGGTGATGGACATGTACATGAAATCAAAAGCAGGATCACACCAAACTGCAGGGGTTGCTAACTAAATGCATAGAGATGATTTTGTAAGACGTATGCAGAGTCCCGGCGGTGACAAACAAAGCGGTCGTTCCCTACACATAGATCTACCACTGCTGGTTATGTTGATTCTACTCTGCGGCGCAGGCCTAGTCGTGCTGTACAGCGCCAGCGGGCAGAACATGTTTTATGTTAAACGTCAGGCGCTGCTTATGCTGATGGGCTTTGGTGTGATGTTTGGAGTAGCACAGTTTCCTGTGCGTTTTTGGGAACGCTGGTCTTTTCTATTGTATGGCGTAGGCCTGATGTCCCTCTTGGCTGTGCTGTTTTTTGGCGTCGGTGCAAAAGGCGCTCAACGCTGGTTAGATCTTGGATTTACCCGCTTTCAGCCCTCAGAGTTAATGAAAGTTGCAGTACCCATGATGGTCTCAGCCTATCTCGGCAAACGCTACATTCCCCCTGCATTCGGGCATGTCTTAATGGTATTGGCCATCACCGTTATTCCAGTGTTTCTTGTTGTTAGGCAACCAGATCTGGGGACAGCACTACTAATATTGGCCTCAGGGTTTTTTGTGATCTTTCTTGCTGGCCTGCGCAAGCGTTATCTATTTAGCGCCTTTTTGCTGGTCATGGCAGCAATACCCACATTCTGGCTATTTGTTATGCGCGACTATCAAAAACAGCGCGTACTGACTCTGCTGTCGCCAGAAGATGACAAGCTGGGAGCGGGCTGGAATATTATTCAGTCGACTACAGCTATCGGATCTGGTGGCTGGAGTGGCAAAGGTTGGACGCTGGGCACACAGTCACAGTTAAATTTTCTGCCTGAAAGCCACACTGATTTTATTATTGCCGTTCTAGCCGAAGAGTTTGGCTTAATGGGGGTATTGGCTCTATTTACTCTCTACGCGTTGCTTATTGGCCGCTGCATTATGATTGCTCTGAATTCACAGTCGCAATTTGGGCGGATGATTGCGGGCAGCTTGACCCTCACTTTTTTAACCTATGTATTTGTCAATATGAGTATGGTTTCGGGAATACTGCCTGTCGTGGGTGTACCTTTGCCATTTATTAGCTATGGAGGCACAGCAATTGTGACTCTGTTTCTTGGATTTGGTATTCTGATGGCTATTAGCACCGAGCCCAAAAGGATTAGGACAACGCTTTGAAAAATTTTATTAGAACAACATTAACTGGCCGCGCCACACTTCTCTCTGCAACACTCGTCGCCACAACATTTTTGGCCTCTGTATTTTCAACAGCCTCATTGGCAGATTACTCCGAACATCCCGAAGCCGGTGCATTTGTGGATACCATGGTCGACGACCATCAATTTGATCGTCAGCAAGTGTTAACTTGGCTGGCCTATGCCCAGCACCAGAAATCCATTGTTAAAGCAATGAGTCGCCCAGCAGAAAAAGCCAAGCCATGGCATGAATACCGAAAAATATTTGTTACCGAGACCAGAGCCAATCGCGGCCTTGAGTTTTGGAAAGAAAATAGAGCAACCCTGGAAAAAGCCGAACTTGAGTTCGGTGTTGATGCCGCCATTATCGTGAGTATTATTGGCGTTGAAACCAACTATGGTCGCAACACAGGCAGCTATAAAGTCATTGATGCCCTGACAACCCTAGCCTTTGATTATTACACCTACACCGAAAAGCGCGAATCCCGTAAAAGGTTTTTTACCATCCAGCTGGAAAACTTGCTGTTGCTGGCCCGCGAGCAGAACCAGGATCCCCTCGAACTAAAAGGGTCTTATGCTGGCGCTATGGGTTGGGGACAATTTATGCCCAACAGCTATCGTGACTATGCCGTGGATTATGACGGTGACGGTTTTGCCGATATCTGGACCAATCCGACCGATGCTATTGGCAGTGTGGCCAACTATTTCACCAAACATGGGTGGAAAAAAGATCAGCCAGTAGCCACCAGAGCCTATATTGAAACCACGCCCAGCAAAGAGGGACTCAATAAAATGAAGCGCCCTACTGCTACTCTCGGGGATCTCATTGCTCAGGGTTATAAGCCCGTCGAAGAATTTGCCCCAGACAGCAAAGCATTTCCCATGAGTTTTAAAGCTAAGTACGGTACCGAATACTGGATTGGCCTGCATAATTTTTATGTGATTGGACGCTACAACCCTCGCACTAAATATGCCATGGCGGTTTACCAACTCAGTGAACTTATGAGGAATCGCATCTGTGAGTCAGACCAGAACTGTTGAGGGTTTAACTATCAAAGCTGCATCCATTAATCGCCCTTCTATCATTCGAGTAGGCTTTGTAATCGCGACATTGCTACTGAGCAGCTGTGGTTATATACCCACGATCGCAATTGAGCCCTCAGACGGTGCGGGCAAGCCTATCGACACCAGAAACGTAGCCAATGCGGTCCCTAAAGTGGAACCTATCACCAGAGCTGGCAATAAAAGTCCCTATGAGGTTTTTGGCAAAACCTATTTTGTATTGCCCAGCAACAAAGACTACAGCGAAGTGGGTATCGCCTCTTGGTATGGCACTAAATTTCATGGCCGCCAAACCTCCAATGGCGAAATTTATGACATGTACGCCATGACCGCCGCCCATAAATCACTTCCCATTCCAAGCTATGTGCGAGTGACTAATCTTGAAAATAAACGCTCAATTATCGTACGAGTAAATGACCGAGGGCCCTTTCATGGACCCCGCTTAATTGACCTGTCTTATGTTGGCGCCCTGAAACTCGGCTTTGCCGACAGAGGCACCGCCAAGGTATTAATTGAGGCCATCGACCCCTCAGGCAGCCAGGAGCGATTACCCGCAATACCTGTAGTTAAGTTACCCGTGATGACGGAAGCCGAAACGACTATTTTAGAAGCCTATATTCCTGTGGCAGAAACCAACGCTGAGTCCGCTGTGATCATTAGCCGGGGCCCCTACCTGCAGGTGGGCGCATTTGATAATGCGGCGTCGGCACAAATTTTACAAAAAGAAGTTCGTGGATTCACCGCACTGCCTATTCTTGTGCAGCAACGTGACAATCTATTCAAAGTGTGGATTGGCCCCATTGCCGATCAAATGGAATTGCGGCTGATTAAACGCACCCTTAAGCAGGCTGCCAATATCTCCGGATTCACAGTTACCCCCTAAAATTAATCGTTAAGCCCCCTAGCCTCAGACGCGCATAACTGCGTTTGAGGTGATAAACTGCGACGCTTGTAAACAATTCTTTTTCGGTGGCTTCTGTATGTTTAAAAAATGGACTTTATACTCTTGGATTATTGCCTTTTGTCTGCTGGCAGTGTCTCCAATTCAGGCGCAAAAGTTGGTGCCAGCGCCCCCAGAATTAGCCGCTAAAGCCTGGATACTCATTGATGCGCAAACCGGCCATGTGCTGGTAGAAAGCAATGCCGATGTGCAACTTCCTCCGGCAAGTCTGGCTAAGATGATGACCACCTACATTGTCTCCAATGAAATTGAAGCCGAGCGTCTTGAAGAAACCAGCAAGGTGTTAATTAGTGACAATGCCTGGGAACGTGGCGGCGCAAAAACAGATGGCTCCACTATGTTTTTAAGCCCGCGCACCGAGGTCTCTGTACTGGATCTGATGCATGGCGTTATTATTCAATCAGGCAACGATGCTGCCATCGCGCTAGCAGAACATATCAGCGGTAGTGAAATGGCGTTTTCCGACACCATGAATCGTCAGGCGCAGCTACTCGGCATGACCAACACTGTCTATATGAACGCGACCGGCTTGCCTGCAGAAGGTATGGTTTCTACCGCCCGTGACCTGTCGATTATTGCCCAGTCTATTATTCGCGACCACCCGAAGTATTACAGCATTTACGCGAAAAAATATTTTAAGCACAATAATATTAATCAGCCCAATCGCAACCGCCTGCTATGGCGCGATACCAGTGTTGACGGCTTGAAGACTGGCCATACCAATGCCGCAGGCTACTGCCTAGTGGCTTCAGCCAAGCGCAGCGGTATGCGTCTAATTTCAGTGGTACTTGGTACCAATGATGACGCCTCCCGTGCTCGAGAATCACAGAAATTACTGTCCTATGGCTTTCGTCATTTTGATACCAAAACTATTTATTCAGCGGGTGATCTAATCAAGTCCAATACTAAGGTTTGGTATGGCACTGAAGAATTCCTAAATTTGGCCATCGCCGATGATGTAACCCTCACTTTCCCCCGAGGATCTCAGAAAAACCTGGCCGCTAATATACTGGTAGATGAGCAGATAGAAGCACCGGTTTACACGGGCCAAGAGCTGGGTAGACTGCAGGTGACACTCGAAGGCAAGATGCTGGTGGACTTACCGCTAGTGGCACAGAGCGATATTGCGGAAGCTGGCTTTATGTCTAGATTCGTTGATTGGATCGTTCTGTTTTTCACCAAAATAATTTCTTAACAGCTGAGCACTACACTGTGAGCGAAGAAGAAGCACCGAAAATTGAATTTCCCTGTGACTACCCCATCAAGGTTTTGGGTGAGGCACATCCAGACCTTCACACCCATATTTATCAGGTGATCGAAACGCATGCACCGGGGTTTGACCGCACCAAGATAACGATTCGCGATAGCAGCAAGGGTCGCTGGCAGTCTATGACACTGGTGATTACTGCAACGGGGAAACCCCAGCTGGAAGACATTTTTGCCGAATTAAAAACCAACTCTCGAGTTAAGATGGTGCTTTAACCATGATTGTTCGTCAGCTAGGTCTTCAGGAATACAGTGTTACTTTTGATCGCATGAAAGCTTTCAATGAACAGCGTGATAAAAGTACCGCCGACGAAATTTGGCTCCTAGAACATAAGCCTGTGTTTACTCAGGGTCAGGCCGGCAAAGAAGAATATATCTTACTGCCAGGCGATATCCCTGTGATTAAAAGTGATCGCGGGGGGCATGTGACCTACCATGGTCCAGGGCAGATAACGGCCTACATACTGATTGACCTCAAGCGCTTAAAGATTGGTGTTCGCGATTTGGTTACCCTAATTGAGCAGGCTCTAGTGGACACATTGGCCCATTGGCAAGTCAGTGCCGCACCCCGCCGCGAAGCTCCCGGCGTATATATCGACAACGGGGATAAAATTGCCTCCCTGGGACTGCGCATTCGTAAAGGTTGCAGTTACCATGGTCTAAACTTTAATGTCGCTATGGATATGTCACCCTGGCAACGCATTAACCCCTGCGGCCTGAGCGTCTCAATGACCCAGCTAGCAGATCTAGTAGAAAACCCACCCGGTATTGACCAGGTGTCTGCCGTTCTGGCCGCTAAACTATGCGCCGGACTTGGCTATATTGACTATGAAACAATTTAGAGGAAATCTATGACCATCGAAACAGTAACACCGCCGAAACGCACACGGCGCCTACAGCAGGGCGAAAAGCTACGCAGTGCCGATAAAGTAGAGCGGATTCCGGTCAAGGTTATTCCCACTGTTGATGTACTGCGCAAGCCACCGTGGATGCGTGTGCGTTTATCGGCGTCCCCTAAAGTACAGGAAATTAAAGATATTTTGCGCAGCCATAAAATGGCTACTGTCTGCGAAGAAGCGGCCTGCCCTAATCTTCATGAATGTTTTAGCGGCGGTACAGCGACCTTTATGATTATGGGCGAAATATGTACCAGACGCTGCCCATTTTGTGACGTTGGCCATGGTAAGCCCAACCCTTTAGATATTAATGAGCCCACCAACTTGGCCAATGCCATCCATGAGATGGGTTTAAAGTACGTCGTAATTACCTCGGTAGATCGTGACGACCTCCGCGATGGCGGCGCCCAGCACTTTGCCGACTGTATTCGTGAAGCTAGAGTGTTATCACCCAATCTTAAGGTCGAAGTTCTGGTCCCTGATTTCCGTGGCCGTATGGAACCCGCACTGGATATTTTGACTACCACACCACCCGATGTGTTTAACCACAATATGGAAACTATCTCACGCCTCTATCGCGAAGCACGTCCTGGCGCTAACTATGAATGGTCGTTAAAACTGCTGAAAGAATACAAGGCGCGCAATCCAGGGGTTAAAACCAAATCTGGACTAATGGTAGGCCTGGGTGAAACCAAAGATGAGTTACTGCGCACGCTAGATGACCTGCGCGCCCATGACGTGGACATGCTGACAGTCGGCCAGTATCTGCAGCCCTCTGCAGCGCACCTAGCTATCGATCGTTTTGTGCACCCAGATGAGTTTGCTGAGTACACTGAATATGCTGAGAGTATTGGCTTTAAACAGGCCGCCTGCGGGCCCTTAGTACGATCTAGCTATCATGCTGACAAGCAAGAGAAAGGGGAAGATATCACCTAGATGAGTCTGTTAAAAATGCGCGCATAGCCTCAGAAGCGAGAGCCTGAGGCTAATCTTGCTAAACAGGCCGACATAGAAATTTTCTGCAGAATGTTGCAAACGAGAGGCATTGCAAAGTAAGAGTCTTACAAAAAAGGCTAACAGCTTAGTATAAAAGCCTAGGGGGCTTTGGGTTTAGCTTTCTCGTCTGTCCAAACTTCGCGTACCGGCTCACCAAAATCATCATAGATAAGTTTTTTCTTGGGACGCTTGCTGACTTTGACTGGCTTGGGCGGGGTCTTTTTCTTCTTGCGGCTATCCAGAGCTGATACCACATCGTTGATGTAGGTTCTGGTTTGGCGGGGTTCTCCGCTGACAAAAACCGATCTAGCGCGTGGCTTGTCGGCTGGCTCGCCGGTCTCACCTTGGTTGTGCTGCTTTATTTCGCCGCCACGCTTAAGAAACTCTTCGGTTTTTTTCCGAAGTTCGTCGCGCATTGAGCCTTTGCTAGAACGTACTGTCACGATAAGATTACTTGTCGTTGATTCAATTGAGTATTCTATCAAAATAGCCGCCCAATTCACATAGACCCGTCCACTGTTAGCACTTAAAAGTGCATTTAATGCTGTATGGTTTGGTAAAGGCTAGTTAAATAGATCTAACTGCACAGCACGACCCTCATCTCGGGTATCCACAAAACGAACGCCCATACCCAATAAACGAACGGAACGTCCTCCTCGCTCCCAAGCTTGCAGGCATAACTCCTCAAAACTTTCTATTGGCAAACCCTTCACCACCTGCCGCTCTACCGTAGTACTCGTAAAATCACTGAACTTCATTTTAATTAATTGCTTGGTGACGAGATAATCGCTATCGACACGCCGCAGTCGACTGCGTAATTCCAGCAGAAGATCTGGTATTTTTTTCAGGCAGGCTGCCTGGTCGGCCAAATCATCAGAATAGGTGCGTTCAACACTTAGTGACTTGCGGCGGCTATTGGCGTTGACCTCACGAATGTCGCGGCCAAAACTTAGGTCATGGAGACGCTTACCAAATACACCAAACTTATCCACCAACTGGAGCACTGGCCACTGCTGCAAATCACCGCAGGTTTCAATACCCAGACGCCGCAGTTTTTCATTGGTGACCTTACCCACACCAGAAATACGCTTGACCTTAAGGGTCTCAACAAAGGCATCAATTTCAGGTGGCGTAATTACATACTGGCCATCGGGCTTATTGAGGTCACTGGCCACTTTGGCAAGAAATTTATTGGGCGCAATTCCCGCCGAGGCAGTCACCCCGATTTCCCGCGCTATCACCTCACGAATCTCTTGGGCAATAAGGGTGGCACTGCCCTGACATTCCGTGCAATCAGTAACATCCAGATAGGCTTCATCAAGGGACAGTGGTTCGACTTTATCGGTGTATCTATAGAAAATTTGACGGATCTGTTGAGCGGCTTCGCGGTATTTGGCCATGGTGCCCGGCACAACGACCAGGTCGGGGCAGAGTTTTAGCGCCTGCCCTGTAGGCATAGCAGATCTCACCCCATATTCTCTAGCTTTGTAATTACAGGTAGCTACCACACCGCGTCGATCTGACTTCCCCCCTATGGCTATAGGTAAATCTCGCAGAGACGGGTCATCGCGCATTTCAACTGCGGCATAAAAACAATCACAGTCACAGTGGATTATTTTTCTCAATCAGACACCAATTCCTGCTAGATCTTACTATTAGGGAAACTTGAATGAGCCCTATAATACAGTATTAAAGGGTTAATAACTGTTTTTATAACCAGTAGTTAGTCAGCGAGGTTATTATTGATTAAGAAGCCCGCCAAACAGGCAAGTCCAAGCCAAAGAGCAACCCCTGGCGGCGCCACTAATAATAGAAGGCCTATCGCCAATACAATCAACGCTGAAACGAGAGGCAATCTTATTTTTTGGTTATTAGACGGCTGTCTGTCATAGGGCATAATCAACTGCACTGTGGGTGCCAGAGTAACAATTAGCAGGCACAACCATTGCAGTTTTCCTGTACTACTATAACCCAACGAATAGGCACTAAATAGCAGTACCAGGCCATTTAACAGCTGATGGGCAGCAGGATAAATAACCTTTAATACAGGCATCTTTTTTGACCTTAATCCTCAAACCGGTGTTCTGCGACGCGGAACCCAAAACGTTTAGAGATAATCTCTGGCAACAGCAGCATTGCTGGGGTCAGTAATAGGGTTAACACAGTCGAGACTACCAGACCATTTACAATGGCACTGGCCAGAGGCTGCCACCAGGACGCGACCATACCGCCGACAGTGTAACTACGATTAACCAGATCAATACTCAAACCATTGGCCAGGGGTAACAGGCCTACAATGGTGGTCACACTGGTCAACATCACCGGCCTAAAGCGAGACTTGGCCGCGCTGTATACTGCATCGGCGGCAGATAATGCAGGGTTATGGAGGCGTACATAGTTGTAGGTATCAATCAATACGATATTGTTATTAACCACGATACCCGCCAGCGCAACGATGCCCACACCCGTCAGAATGGTACTAAAGGTGGCCTGTGCTATTAAGAGTCCCAGCAGTACTCCGGCAGTCGACATCACCACAGAGAATAAAATAAGACCGGCCTGATAAAAGCTATTGAACTGCATCACCAGCATAATTAGCATGACCGACATGGCCAGAGAAAATGCCGTAGACAAGAAAGCGGCTGCTTTAGCCTGCTCCTCATTCGCACCGCGGAAGCTAATATTCAACGAGGCATCAAAATCTTGCTGTTCCAGCCATTCAGCAATCTGGCGAGTTTGGTTGTCTGGGAGATAGCCACCTTCCGAGTTGGCTAAAATAAACACAGTTTCAACCATATCAAAGCGCTGAATAGCATCGACCCGTGGCTTCGCCACCCGTTCACTAAAGCTACCAATGGGCACTGCACCATTGGGCGTATTGACCCTTAGACTATCAATCGAGGTCAGCTGTCGATCCTGCTCTGGATAACGCAGCCTGATTTCAATTTCGTCGTCGGCATTATCGGGACGGAACTCACCGATCATTACACCACCAGTCACCATCTGAACCATATTGCCAACATCGGCAACATTGACACCCAGCATTGCCGCACGCTCACGATCTACTTCGATTTCCCACTGAATACCGGCCAGTGGCAATGTATCCTGCAAATCTCTAACACCTTCTACATTATCGCCAACCCACTGCCGAATCTCGGCAGTGGCTCTGTACATAGCTTGTCGATCCGATGAAGATATTTGAATTTGAATATCCTTGCCTGTGGGTGGCCCAGTCTCCATCTCCATAGCACTGACATAGACACCCGGCAGAACTTTTGTAAGCTGACGAATCTCTTCGAATATCTCTGCGCTACCGCGGGTACGGTCTTGTCTAGGGTAAAGCTCTACAAGGAATGAACTGATCTCATCACGACTCACATCAGAACCATAAATGACCATGCTGCCGCCCTTAGAATAGCCATACAGCTGATTTACGCCATCAACACTGGCCACCACATCCTGTACCTTAAAGGTAATATCCCGTTGCTCATCAATTGACAGATTTCCCTGAGCACGCACACCCACCATGCCGTACTGGCTTTCAATCGGGGTAAAAAACTCCTGTCCGGCATTAAACTTACCGTACAGATTAAAGATGCCCACAAGTAGAACCATGGCAGTGATTGCCGTTATCACAGGAGACTTGATCACTGGCCGTAAAACCTTCAAATACGCATTCTGGAGCGGTTCGAATAATGTGGCCGCAGATTCCTCTGACTGGTGATCTTCAGGCTGTTTCTTTTGTTTGCCGCGGCGACGGCCTAAAACAATGCCCAAAGTGGGTGCAAAAATAAGCGCATAGGTTAACGACCAGGCCAGTACCGCAAATACGGTAATGGGCAAATAGGACATAAAGTCCCCCGACACTCCGGGCCAAAACAGCAATGGTAAAAAGGCGGCCAATGTTGTGCCCGTTGAGGCAATAACAGGGATAGCCATGCGCCGTACCGCCACAATATAGGCCTCTCGAGTGGCAAGGCCGGCAGCTGCTTGAGTATTGGCAAACTCGACCACCACAATGGCGCCATCGATCAGCATACCTAGGGACAGTAACAGGCCGAACATAACCATAAAGTTGAAACTGTAGCCCATCACATTAATAATAATTAGCGCGCCCAACAGACAAAAGGGAATACCAAAGCCAACCAGCAAGCCCGATTTCACCCCCAGGGTTGCCACCACTAGGATCAGAACCAGGCACATCGCGGTAATAATATTACCCTGCAGCTCGTTCACCATCTGATTAGTCATTACCGACGCATCAAAGACATAGCCAATGGTCATATCAGCACTAAAGTCAGCTCTGTATTGTTCGACAGTTGCTCGAGTGGCATCAACGGTGCTAATTAGGTTGGCATTGAGTCGCTTGCGAACTTCAATGGCAATAGCTTTCTTACCAT
The DNA here is from genome assembly GCA_905182245.1 of gamma proteobacterium HTCC2207. Taxonomy (GTDB): domain Bacteria; phylum Pseudomonadota; class Gammaproteobacteria; order Pseudomonadales; family Porticoccaceae; genus HTCC2207. The sequence goes on from CAJJAS010000097.1 coordinate 33,225, forward strand.
TGATAAAACTATAGCCCGTGGCGTCTTTAAAGGTTCTTCTAACCGAAGCAACGTCACCGAGCGTAATAGATCCCTCAGCATTGGTGCGTACCGGCAGCGCACGAATATCAGCGGCGGTTTCGAGTAATGCGGGAATCTTAATACCGAAGCGACCCTGAGCCGCATCCATCTCACCGGCGGGAATCAATAAATTATTGACCTTTACGGCGCGAATTAACTCGTCTATCCGCAAACCATACTGCTCGAGCCGAGCCGGATCGACCACAACATCGACAACCTCTTCTCGATGCCCAGATATATCTGCCTTGAGTACATCCGGCAACATTTCCAATTCACGCTGAAAGAATTTAGCAGCGGTAAAAAGCTCACGCTCAGAGACATTGTCGCCGGAGAACGTAATAACAATAGTGGGCTCTGGGCTCGGACTCAGCTCATTAACGATGGGTTCTTTGGTCTCTGAAGGAAACTCCGCTTTGGCACGATTAACCGCCTCCCGGACCTCGGCGACTATCTCTTTAATATTGTCAGCGACTTCAAATTCCGCTGTCACCACAACCATGCTCTCTTGGGCGGTAGACTTTATCTCTTCTAATCCATCGAGGGTTTTTAGCTCTTTTTCTATTGGCCGCACCAGCAGTCTCGCGCCATCCTCTGGAGAGATACCGTCGTGACGAACCATCACCATTACCACGGGCAGGGTGACATTAGGATTAAGCTCTACCGGCATAGACAGCCGAGAGCCCGCACCAGCGACAAGTATCAACAACATTATTGATAAGGTCGCTCGGGAATGGTCAATAACGAGATTTAAAAATTTCATAGGGACGCCAGACTCAGGTTTTTACTTTATGCTGCTAACTGGAAAAGAGGGCTCAACACGCTCACCATCAATGATGTAATTTTGGCCTACGGTGACCAACACGACCTCTTCTGGCAGGCCTGTCACCCAGACTCCACCTTCCGCTTCTCCAATTGCAGTAACCACTACAGACGCGACGATCTGATCGGGGCCCAGTACTCTAACGATAGTATTCCCCAAGTCACCCAAAAGAATACTGCTGGCGGGAATCAACTGAGCCGACACAGGTGCAATCTGAATATCCAGCTGAGCCGAGGCACCTGCTCTTATAGACTGATCAACATTGCTCATTAATGCTTCTAACCTGAATCCCTTGGTCATGGCATTTGCCTGATGAGCCAGATAGGACACCTTAGCGCCAGAGTAGGTTTCACCGGCAACAACAACCACCGCTTGATCACCCAGTACCAGACGACTAATTTCTGACTCTGTCACCAGGGCCTCGATCTTTAAGGGGTTGAGCTCAACCACAGTGGCGCAGAGCTGACCGGGCATTATAAAGTCACCCATTTCAACAGGGCGAGATTCAACAATACCGGCGAATGGCGCCTTTATTTGGAGGTTCTCAACATCGAGTTGTGCACGTTTTAGCTGAGTTCTTGCGGTCGCCAACACAGCCTTTGCCTTGGAAATAGCTAGTTCAGACTGGTAGCCCACACTCTTTAGCTTTATGGCACCCCGATAAGCAATATTCGCATTATCCAAAGATGCCTGAGCCTGCGCCAAGCGAAGATGGCGATCTTCGGCATCAATTTGGCAGATACCCTGGCCTTTTTCGACAGAACTACCCTCTTGAACTAGGACAGCAGATATTTTACCTGACACCTGAGCCAGCACATTCACCGCTCTGTTGGGTTCTGTTTTAGCGCGCAATGAGAGCGTGCGGCTAAAGAGCTGCTGATTAAAGCTGGCAACCTGAACTTTGGTGTAGCTCTTAGCTACTTCGGTGACTGGTTCCGCCGAATCTACTGTCTTAAAAATACCACTCGCAAACCAAATGATAATAGCTAAAGCAAAGAATAGGGCGAAACGAACATTGTTATTCAAGGGGGCTTACCTTATATGGGTTAAACGATGGAGCCATTCCATGGTCCGATTTTTTATTGTCTGATTATACGGCCAAAGCTAAGCCGGTAGTTTACTTGTTTTTCGGATTATCAAGTTAGTAAAGCAAACAGCTAATGAGACTCGCTAGTACTGAAAAAAGATACCAGGTAGCCATTTTTACGGCTCATGCATACTTATACCAGTGCCCTATTAGCTATCATTCTAGTCAAGAAATTGTGATCAATCCGGCAAAACATACCCCTAAAACGGGACCGAGTTTGCATTTTGTACAAGGCAGCTTGCACCCTACCTAAGCTTGACTTCAATATGCCTCGTGAATTTAGGGAAAGGATCAATGTCAGCCGTCAATCTAGCGAGTAGTCGACAGGAAGGCTGAAGAATATTGAGTCATACGGAAAGGATAACTCCCATGTTATACAACAGGATAGAAGGACTTTTGACCGGTTTCACCCACAGACCAGCAGTTACGCTATTTTTCTCACTGAGCTTTGCGCTGTTTTGCTCAAATGCCTACAGTGAACTAAGCCTCAACGGCAGTGCTATCTACAAGGATCTTGGCAAACAACAGTTTGTCGCCGGATTATTTGTCGACACCATCCAAGACAGTGCCAGCACCATACAGCTCGAAGACAGCCCCAAACGTATGGAAGTGCGCATGCTGAATAACTACTCCAAGCGCCGCTGGCTCAATCTGTGGATGCAGAGTATCTCTATAAATAACGACCGGGAAAGCTTTAGCGGCTCTGCTCAGGAAGTTATCGATATTATGCAGGCACCGAAATCAGCCCCACATAAGGGGGATATTATTGAATATATCTACCACCCTGAACAGGGCACATCAATGCGTTTTAATGGCACTGAGCTAGTCTCAAACTACCCGAAAAATGTCTTCAATATATTACTGAGAACCTGGATCGGGCCCATACCACCCTCAACAACATTTAAAGACCAGCTTTTGGGTCTTGAAACTACCGACGAGGCCGTCGAGGCCGAAGAATTGTTGAGTAGTGTTACACCTACCAGCAGTCGAGTGGCACTAGCAGCCTCATGGATAGCAGAGCCAATTATAGAGGCTATTGCGCCTAAGGCTGTGCCTGAAGCCAAAATTGCAGCCAAAGCTGCCGAGGTTCCAATACCAAAAGTGGTTGCCGAAAACCTATCCGCTACGCCCACTGATGAAAACGTAGAACTGGCTAGCTCCTCTGAGCCTACGCCTGAAGAACTTGCCGCAAAAAGAGGCCGCCGAAGAAGAAATTGAATTCAATGTTGCTGAGGCACTGGCTCAACGTGATTACACCCCCCTGGTAGTGGCTCAGATTTATAAGTCTATTACCTATCCCAATCGAGCTGTACAGAAAAACCAGCAGGGTACTGTGCGTATAGGATTAGTGGTTGATCGCTCTGGAGAACTGCTCTCTGTTACTGCCACGCAAGAATCTGATTATCGATTACTTAATCAGGCGGCATTAAAGGCTGTTAAAAAAGCGGCCCCGTTTCCCGACTTACCTGAAGGTATAAAAGCAGACAGTTTTGAACTTAACCTGCCGATTACTTTCCGTTTGCAATAGCAGGTAGCCGAGCCACCTTAGGTAAAGGGTTAAAGGTGGCTAAAGTTACTGGCCTAGCTACTGGCCAAATTTTGGTCAACTAGCTATAATTCTCGGCTTCTCGCCAATGTAACCTAATGGAACTATTGAAATGAGCTACAACGACATACCTGCTGGCAAAGATCTGCCCCATGACATCAATGTAATTATTGAGATCCCTGCAAATCACGACCCCATCAAATATGAAGTAGATAAAGATAGCGATGCTATTTTTGTTGACCGATTTGTTGCTACTCCTATGTTCTACCCAGCTAACTACGGCTATGTTCCTCAGACACTGTCTGAAGACGGAGACCCGTTAGATGTATTGGTAGTTACACCTTACCCAGTAATGCCCGGCGCTGTTATTCGCAGCCGTGTAGTCGGTGTATTGAATATGAGTGACGAGTCTGGTGTGGACGCTAAGCTTTTAGCAGTACCCCATACTAAGCTGACTAAAATTTACGATGATATTCAAGAAGCATCTGACCTTCCTGAACTGCTACTTAAGCAGATTGTGCATTACTTCGAAAACTACAAAGCACTTGAGCCCGGCAAATGGGTGAAAGTTGATGGCTGGGATAATGCAGAAGCGGCACGCGCTGAAATTATCGCCTCCAGAGAACGTTATCTAGCAGAGTAATAGCTCAGAGATTTTTGATTTGAGCTGTTTAATGCAATAAAAAACCCGGCACATGCCGGGTTTTTTATTACTTATGAATACTCCAACGTTAATTAACCGTCATCGAAGTCTTCAAACAACACGTCACTATTTAAGCCATGTTTACGCAATACATCACGTAACCGTCGCAAGGCATCTACCTGGATCTGTCTTACACGCTCACGGGTAAGGCCAATCTCTCGACCCACCTGTTCCAAGGTTTCCTCCTGATGGTGCATCAGACCAAAGCGTCTGACTAGAACTTCTCGCTGCTTTTCAGGCAGCTGTTCCAACCATTCACCGAGCATACTCATTAGATTGTTTTCTTCTATCTCATCTTCCGGACTAAACCCGTTGTTATCGGCAATCGTTTCAACCAGGGTTTTTTCTTTATCGGCCACCGGAATATCAATTGACGAGATTCGTTCGCTAAGACTGAGAATTTTTAGAACATCGGCGACAGGCTTTCCCACTTCCTCTGCGATTTCTTCAGGCGTCGGTGCATGATCAAGCTGCTGAGCTAACTTGCGTGAAGCACGCAGGTACACATTGAGCTCTTTAACCACATGCACAGGTAATCTGATAGTTCGAGTTTGATTCATCAACCCGCGCTCAATGGTTTGACGTATCCACCACGTCGCGTAAGTTGAAAAACGATAACCTAACTCTGGATCGAATTTCTCAACTGCTCGCATTAATCCGAGGTTGCCCTCTTCAATTAAATCTAACAGTTCAAGACCTCGATTGACATAACGCCGTGAGATTTTAACCACCAATCTCAGGTTACTTTCAATCATTCTATGCCGCGACTTTTCACATCCTTTTTGTAGTTTGCGGGCATAAAAAACCTCTTCGTCGGCCGTTAATAACGGCGCGAAGCCAATTTCTTTTAAATAGAGACTTGTGGCATCAATAACCTGATGACTTATCTCCGCAGTGTCTTCCTGACTTCCAGCTGCTTGCGCTCGCTGATCTAATACTAACGCTTCATCCGTCACGTTTTGCATCCCCTTTGCACGATCTTCCTTCATTTAGCAGCCAATCCTGGCGCTAACCCTTATTACTTAATTACTACTCCTTTACTACCTATTACCTAACCTTCAACTAACCTTTCTATTTATAGCAAAATCCGAATTACTTTATATATAAAGACGGATTCACTGGGTACCCATCCTTTCTTATTTCAAAATACAACGTACCTTTAGACCCTAATTTCGCGATTATCTCCGTCTGTTTTACATTTTGTCCTTCTTTTACCAATATTTTTTCGTTATGGCCGTAGGCACTTAACAGTATTTCGCTGTGCTTAATGATAACCAGCTTACCATATCCGCGCAAACCGTCACCTGCATAGACCACAATTCCGGGGGCTGCGGGACGCACCATGGATCCACTCACCCCTTTAATACTAACGCCTTTGCGTAACTTAGCCGGACTAAACGTCTCGACGGTTTTCCCCTGAATTGGCCACTTCCACTGCCAGTTTTTACTGAAAATTTCGGGTTTAGGCTTCTTTTTAAAGGGTATTGGCGCTTTTACTGAAGGTTTTATAGCCCCTGAACTGACCACTGTAGACGGGATTTTAGTCGCTTTGACAACAGTACTCGAAGAGCTAGAGGGCCGATCATTCAGGCTAATACCCGTTGTTTTTAACGTTAAGCGCTGCCCAGGACTCAGGGAATAGGGTGCGCTCAAACCATTAGCGTGGGCCAATAGTCTAAAGTTCAGATCATAGCGCCAGGCAATAGAATAAAGGGACTCCCCCACTGCCACCTGATGAGTGGTAATGCGTATGCTAGGGGGCTGCGCCCTGGTGCTTACAGGCGCTGCATAGTTGGAGCAGGCAGACAGCAGCATCAGGCACAGAATGCAGGACAATATCTTTTGCGTATTTAACACATCAAGCAGCCTGTGCTGTTTTTGCTGAATATTTTTGGCCAATATATTCAAGCCCTAACACCAGCACCAAACCCAATATAAATGCCATGACGCAGAGAACGGTTTGCGGATCCTGACCACCGATCTGGGAAAATTGCTGGGGCAGTAGATTCTCAGATGCCAGCACAATAGTCTTGCCTGAATGGCTGAGTACGGACTCTGTGACCTGCTTCCAGGGCCAAATGATATTTAAGCTGCCCACTAAAAATCCGCACATAGTAGCGATAACCGCAGACTGGTAATGATCTAACAACCAGGACAGTAAGCGGCTGAAGGCCATAAGACCAATGACACCGCCGAGGGCGAATACAATCAGAATATCCAGCTGGAAATTAACAATCGCACCTATAAAGACTGGGTACAAACCCAGCAGTACTAAAATAAATGATCCTGAGATACCGGGTAATATCATTGCACAGAGGGCAATAGATCCAGCCAAGAACATGGTGAGGTGGTCCCCCTGTAAAGTGACGGCAGGGGCAATGGATATTCCGTAGGCAATAACCACCCCCAATACAAACAGCCCCTTGTCAGTCATGCGTGCCGGTGGGTGCTGACGCATCAGGTAAATCACGGAGCCCACAATCAAGCCGGTAAAGAATGACCACAGAGGAAGTGGATGAGCTACTAGTAAATACTGCATTACCTTGGCCAGAGAAAACAGACTGGTGAGTATGCCCGCTAAAAGGGTCACCAAGAATTTGCCGTTAATATGCGTCCAGGCCGCAGCAATGCCCTTGGAACGAAGGACTTTTAGCGCCTTTAAATTAATAGATTTGATGGTATCGATTAGCTCGACATAGATACCGCTGACAAAGGCGATAGTGCCGCCGGAGACCCCAGGCACTACATCGGCAGCACCCATAGCGGCGCCTTTTAAAAACAGTAACAAATAATGACCTGGGTTACGCATATCTGCTCCTATTCTAACTATTCGCAATTAGCTGTGACTATTCAACCTGAGCTGGTTTTAAGAGCTGGTGTTGAGTGCTAGCGGGACAGTCCGCCAAGCAGCGGTACGAACATCACTTTTTCAACGATCTCCTCGTCAAACTCAGAGGAATCACCGACACGTTTTAACACCCGCAAATCCTGAGACTGACCATTGCCCACTGGAATCACCAGAATGCCGTCTGGCGCCATCTGACGTAACAGACCTTCTGGTATTGCCTGAGGTGCCGCAGTGGTAATAATGCCATCGTAAGGCGCGTGTTTATCCCAACCAAAGCTGCCGTCAGACAGCTCTGCAGTAATATTATTCAAACCCAGTTTTCTGAAGCGATCTTTGGCCTTTCTAAGCAGGGGGTCAATACGTTCAACTGTACAGACCTCATCTACAAGCTGAGAGAGAATAGTGGTTTGGTAGCCAGAGCCTGTACCAATCTCAAGAACCTTCTTGAGTGGCCCCGCACTGAGCAGTATTTCGGTCATGCGCGCAACAATATAGGGTCGTGACAATGTTTGGGAATAGCCGATCGGCAGAGCCGTATCTTCATAGGCTTTATGAGACAGAGCTTCATCTAGAAATATATGCCTAGGAGTCATGCGAATAACATCAAGTACCGCTTGATTAGCAATACCCTGATCAATCAGTCTTTGAATTAATCGCTCACGGGTTCGCTGGGAGGTCATGCCAACGCCAGCTAGTTCGATCGAGTTCACCCAATTCCCCTGTAATGTGCGCCCATTATAAAGGCTGTTAAAAAGATCCAATAAAAGGACTAATAAAAGGTCTGTTTATAGAGGGCAAAAGGTGGCTGAAAGCCCCATTATTGCTTGGTCGGTAATATATCACAGGGCTTCAAATTTCGGGCGATATAATTCTGCCACTTCGCGCAACAATGCCGTTGCAAAACAGCCGCTGGGCAAGGCAAAGCTGAGGGTCAGACATTCATTGTCAGACCAGGTTGCATCTAAGTTTTCAGGCTTTAACAGCAGATTACGGCGCTCCTGTTTAAGGCCTGCATGCTCTAATGCATAGCACCAGCCCTGCCAGCCAGCCAATACCTCAGTTTCGAGAAGCGCACTTTCGGCACTGGCATTGGAGCGCCCTCTTCCCCACAGTGGGCCAGTTTGATCACTCAGATCACCGCGCTCAATAGTTTTAGCAACTACTAAATTAAACAGCCAAGAGCGGGCAGCAGAGAGATAGATCCCAGTGCCATGACGGTTGCCCTTAAGCTGGTCAGCGGCAATTAGCCTCTGTGCTTCATGGAGATTACCACCATCGTGGCCAAATCGTTGCTCGGCAAAATAGTTGGGGACACCGCGCCGCTCTATCAATGATAGGCGCTCTGCCACTATGGCTGGGTCAGCCTTAAAGGCCCGCAGAACAAGTTTGAACTGATTGCCCTGATGCATGCCACGGCGCAATTTTTTATTGTGTCGAGCACTGGTAATAATCTCAAAATCATCGTGCTTTAACTGTGCGATATCTAACTCACGACCGGGAATATGCAGGCTGTACCACTGGGTAGTCACGGCAAAACGGTCTTTCATTCCGCAGTAACCTACGTCATTGCGCTTAATACCCGCCAACGTAGCCAGTAATCCAGCTACCCAGGTGGTGTTCTGATCGCGCTTACGGATATGCACTAACAGGTGCTCGCCTTCACCGCTGGGCTGAAGGTCAATAATCTCATCGACTTGGAAATCTTCTAGCTGGCTTCTAAACATTGCGCGCCCTAAAGGCTCACCGAGTAGGCGCGGCATACGATGAAAGTCAAAGTGATTGCTGTCATCGACCGCCAAACCAGCAGAAGGCTCAGTTATAGACTCGGCCACAGAAGCCTTATTCAAAGAGAACTCCGTCAAGAGACAGCACTTAATAGAACCACAGCATGGCAGGCGATACCTTCCTGTCGACCGGCAAAGCCAAGCTTTTCAGTGGTGGTAGCCTTGATGTTAATCTGGCTGATATCAGCCCCCATATCTGCAGCCAAATTAAGGCGCATCTTTTCAAGGTGGGGTGCCATTTTCGGGCTTTCGGCGACTATCGTAATATCTCCGTTACCTAACGCGTAACCTGCTTTATTCATCATTGCCACCACCACTGCCAGCAGGTCGCGGCTATTACTGCCTTTATAGGCAGCATCAGTATCCGGGAAATGCTGGCCTATATCACCTAACGCCAGTGCACCGAGTAAAGCATCGATCAGTGCATGAATTAACACATCGCCATCAGAATGAGCCACAAATGCGCGGTTATAGGGGATGGTTACCCCACCCAATATCAGCGCATTACCCTCGCCAAAAGCATGTACATCGTAACCATGTCCTATACGCATTATTCTGCCTCCTGATTTTTCATAATTGCCTCGGCAATCACCAAATCTTCTCGACGGGTAATTTTTATATTGTCCTGCCGACCTTCGATAACTATGGCCTGTAAGCCTGCATATTCAATGGCTGAGGCTTCGTCTGTTGGGATTTTTTTATTGTCTAGCATGCTCTGTATAGCTTCCTGCAACAGACCGTAACGAAACATCTGAGGGGTCTGTGCGGCTCTATATTCAGCGCGATTGACGGTGCTGACAATATCACCCTTGGGCGTGACCAGCTTCAAGGTGTCATTAATCGGTGCCGCGAGAATACCGCCCACAGCATGATTGCCCACGTCACTAATTAACTTGCCGATACTGGCCGGTGTAATACAGGGACGCGCCATATCATGTACCAGTACCCAGTCATCTTTATGGGCTAGGTCATGTATCGCCACCAATCCATTGAGCACCGAATGGGCACGTTGATCACCACCAGCCACTAAGCGAACTCGAGGGTTTTCAATGACCGGGACTTTGGACCAGTAGCCAGAGCTAATATCGCAAGGACAAATAATCGCCTCAATCACCGGAATACTCAACAGCCGACTCAATGTGTGCTGAGCCACCAAACCGCCGTTTAAATGGTGAAACTGCTTGGGAATATCCGCAGAAAAACGTTTTCCAGTTCCTGCGGCAGGCACGATAGCCCAGTATTTGGGTGATTTTTTATTCAAGGTTGCGTACTGCCTCTGGCATCAGGCTCTTATTCTTGTTCTGAGCCTCAGGGGCCTGCTGTAAAACACGATCGTCTTTATCAATCACTAGATAAAAGATTTCACCGTCTTTAATCATGCCAAGGTCTTTGCGCGCTTTCTCTTCAATGGAGTCGAGATTGGTTTTTAAACTCTCAACCTCTTGAGCAATCTGCTTATTACGTAGCCTAAGTTTTTTATTTTCGATCCGCTGCTGTTTAACTTTCTTATCCAGCTCCGCTTTATGGGCGAGACTACCCTCGCCAACCCACAGTCGAAACTGCAGGCCAGCAAGGAAAACAATAAGTATTATCAGCAACCAGCGCATCTGCTTATTCTATGCCGTTTAGCAAGGGAGATGCCATAACCATCAAATCAGGACTTGAATTCAGCGCGGCCGCGATAGGGCGCAACGCTGTTGCCGAGCTCTGCTTCAATACGCAGCAAACGGTTATATTTGGCAACACGGTCTGAGCGGCATAGTGAGCCAGTCTTAATCTGACC
>CAJJAS010000098.1 GCA_905182245.1 gamma proteobacterium HTCC2207
ATTGGTTGATCATTGGGGGATGTGGAGGCTTAACCCCAAGAGGAAATCTTATGTCTATTGTCAGTATGCGCGATATGTTGCAGGCTGGTGTGCATTTCGGCCACCAAACCCGCTTCTGGAACCCCAAGATGAGCAAGTTTATCTTTGGTTCACGTAACAAAGTTCATGTCATCAACCTTGAGCACACTGTGCCAGCCTTTAACGAAGCATTAGAAATTTTGCGTGTTGAAGCAGCTAAAGGTAATCAAATTCTTTTTGTTGGCACCAAGCGTGCTGCACAAAAAATCGTTAAAGAGCAAGCAGAGCGTTGTGGCATGCCTTATGTCAGCCATCGCTGGTTGGGCGGCATGCTTACTAACTACAAAACTATCCGCGCTTCTATCCGTCGTTTCCGCGATCTGGAAACTCAGGAAGCCGACGGTACTTTCGATAAGCTGGGTAAGAAAGAAGTACTTACTCGCACGCGTATGAAAGCCAAGCTAGAAAATTCTATCGGTGGTATCAAAGACATGAACGGTCTGCCTGACATTCTGTTCGTTGTTGATGTTGATCACGAGCGCATCGCTATCAATGAAGCAAACAAGCTGGGTATTCCAGTTGTTGGAATCGTTGACACTAACAGCGATCCAGATGGCGTTGACTACATTATCCCAGGTAACGACGATTCAATTCGCGCGATTAAGCTTTATGCTGCGTCAATTGCTGACTCTGTTCTTGAAGGTAAGGCACAGTCTGCAGCGGTCAACAAGAAAGATGAATTTGTTGAGCAAGTTGCTGAAGCTGCGCCTGCTGTTGAAGCTGCCGTAGAAGCTCCGGCTGCTGAAGAAGCTCCTAAGGCTGCTGAAGAAGCGCCTAAAGATGCTCCTGAAGCGCCTAAGGCTGCAGCTGCCGAGTAGTTTTAAGTACAGGTAATAGAGTAAAAGGGGGCCGTAGCCCCCTTTTTTCCAACTGAATTAATGTTTGAAGAGAGGTTTACAATGTCACAGGTAACAGCATCTTTAGTGAAGGAGCTGCGAGACCGCACTGGTCTAGGCATGATGGAATGTAAAAGAGCACTGGCTGAGTCCGGTGCTGATATCGACAAAGCGATTGAAGAGTTACGCAAGTCTAGCGGTATGAAAGCTGCCAAGAAAGCGGGCCGTACTGCGGCAGATGGAATCGTGATGGTAAAAACTGACGGTGCCTACGGCATGGTCTTAGAAGTTAATAGTGAGACCGATTTCGCTGCGCGTGATGAGGGCTTTAAAGGCTTTGCAAACGCAGTAATGGATGCTGGCTTTACTGCCAAGCAAACTGATATTGCTGTACTGATGGCTGGCGGACTAGAGTCTGCTCGCGAATCATTGGTGCAGAAGATCGGCGAAAACATCTCTGCCCGTCGTGCTGGTAGTGTTGAAGCGCCAGTTGTTGGTGGCTATGTACACAGTAATAACCGCATTGCAGTTGTTGTTGGCCTTTCTGGCGGTACCGAAGAGCTAGCGAAAGAAGTTGCTATGCATGTTGCAGCGGTTAACCCTGCAGTAGTAAGCTCCGATCAAATGCCAGCTGATGTTATTGAAGCTGAGCGCGCGATTTATACGGCGCAGGCTATTGAGAGCGGCAAGCCACCAGAAATCGCTGCTAAGATGGTTGAAGGTCGTGTCGGCAAGTTCTTGAAAGAGAGCAGCCTAGTTGACCAGCCATTTGTTAAGGATCCAGACACTACTGTAGGCAAGCTTGTTGCTGCCGCTGGTGCTGAAGTTGTTTCCTTTGTCCGCTTTGAAGTGGGCGAGGGTATTGAAGTTGCAGAAGTTGATTTCGCTGCAGAAGTTGCTGCTCAGGTAGCAGGTGCTAGCGAGTAATAAATAATAGGAGCAGATATGCCAGCCGCCGGTAGAGAGAAAAAGTACAAACGTATCCTTCTCAAGCTCAGTGGTGAGGAGCTGATGGGTGCAGAGGGCTTTGGAATTGATCCCAAAGTTCTCGACCGTATGGCCCTCGAGATAGGCCAGTTAGTGGGCATTGGTGTCCAGGTTGGCCTCGTTATTGGTGGCGGTAATCTGTTTCGTGGCGCGGCGCTAAATGCGGCCGGTATGGATCGTGTTACTGGCGACCATATGGGCATGTTGGCCACGGTGATGAATGCACTGGCCATGCGTGATGCTCTAGAGCGTACCAATATTTCCTCCCATGTTATGTCGGCAATACCCATGAGCGGTGTTGTTGAGCACTACGATCGTCGGCGCGCTATTCGCTATCTTAAAGATGGTGACGTGGTAATCTTCGCCGCCGGTACTGGCAATCCTTTCTTTACCACTGACTCTGCAGCCTGTCTGCGCGGCATTGAAATTGATGCCAATGTGGTTCTGAAGGCGACTAAGGTTGATGGCGTCTATTCAGCGGATCCAATGTTGAAGCCCGATGCAGAACTCTATACACATCTGACCTATGACCAGGTGCTGGATAAGAAGCTAGCTGTAATGGACCTGACAGCTATCTGTTTGTGTCGTGAGCATAATATGCCGCTTAGAGTGTTCCGTATGTCAAAGCAGGGAGCATTACTTAATCTTGTAGTTGGCGGCGATGAAGGCACGCTGATAGAAGAAGGATAAGGGAGAAACACATGATTGATGATCTAAAGAAAGATGCAGAAACACGTATGTCCAAATCACTCGATGCGCTGGGCAATGCATTTAATAAAATTCGTACTGGCCGCGCTCATCCGAGCTTGCTGGACGGTATCTCCGTGGACTATTACGGAATTGACACACCTATTTCTCAGGCGGCTTCAATTGTTATTGAAGATTCTCGCACATTGTCGGTAACTCCTTGGGAGCGATCTCTGGTGCCGGCTCTTGAAAAAGCCATTATGAAATCTGACCTGGGCCTAAACCCGTCTAGCGCCGGTACGGTTATTCGTATACCTCTGCCTGCGCTTACTGAAGAGACGCGTAAAGTGTACGGTAAGCAGGCTAAAGCTGAGGCCGAAGGCGCTCGAGTTTCAGTGCGCAATGTTCGTCGCGATGTCCTTTCAGTAGTTAAAGATCTCTTGAAAGAAAAAGACATCAGTGAAGATGAAGAGCGTAAAGCACAGGATGATATCCAAAAAATCACTAACAGCTTTATTGCTCGTGTAGACGAAGCACTTGCTGTTAAAGAAAAGGATCTGATGGAGATTTAATCTCCTCGGTATAAAATCTCATGGCTGAGTCTGAATCTTTAGCAAATCCCCATCCGCTGAAACATGTAGCGATTATTATGGATGGCAATAACCGCTGGGCTAAGCAACGCGGACTCGGTGGTGTTGCAGGCCATGAGGCGGGGGTAGAGCGCATTCGTGATTCCCTCCACGCAGCCAAAAGTCTGGGTATAGATACCATCACGCTGTTTGCATTTAGCAGTGAGAACTGGAAGCGTCCAGATCTTGAAGTGCGCGGCCTGATGTCGTTATTTTCTTCCTATCTTAAAAAAGAAGCCAAAGCCCTGCGCGATGACAGTGTGCGCCTTAAGGTTATTGGCAGTCGTAGTCACTTTAGCGATCGACTCAAAGCCCTCATTAATGATACCGAGACCATGACTGCCAATGGCAATCTGACTCTCTATCTCTGTGTGGATTATGGTGGCCGTTGGGACATAGCAAACACCGCCAAGAAAATGGCTACCGAAGTCCAGATGGGCCGGTTACGCCCCTCAGATATCGATGAAAAAGTCTTTGGTAAATACTTGCTGCAAGATGGCATCCCTGACCCCGATCTTTGTATTCGCACGGCCGGCGAGCAGCGCATTAGCAACTTCTTGCTCTGGCAGTTAGCTTATAGCGAGCTTTACTTTGCCAACTGCTACTGGCCTGATTTTGACGCCAAGGCGTTAGAGATGGCTTCTGACGAGTATTATTCTAGGCAGCGACGTTTTGGACTCCGCGAAGAGGACGATTCGTCACAGCCCCAAGAGCAGGACGCACATGTTTAAACAGCGCGTTATTACCGCCGTTATTCTTGTTGTTGCCTTTCTAGCCTTGCTATTAAACCTGTCCGCGGTGGAGTTCTCTCTGGTGATAGGGCTTTTGGTGATTGTTGCCGGCTGGGAATGGACTAACCTGATGAAGATAGACTCAGGGGCTGGCAAGGCCGGTTACCTGGTGCTATTAAGTCTTTCCCTAGCCGCTGCAAGCTATTTTCTGGGGCTGTTTACGGGTTTTGATCAAGAGAGTGCGCGGCAGATGTTTCAAGTCTCCGTTGCCCTATGGGCCGTGATCTTTTTATGGATTCAGGGCTACCCCTCTAGTGCGATTCTCTGGTCTGCACGGCCAGTACTTGGCCTGCTCGGCCTGCTATTGCTGACCTCCACCTGGGCTGCCGTTGCCTCGGTGTTACATTATGAATATGGCCGTTGGCTACTCCTTCTTGGTATCGCTATTGTGGCGCTGGCCGATGTGGGCGGCTATATCGCGGGCAATCTCTTTGGCAAACGTAAGCTTGCGCCTATCGTCAGCCCAGGGAAAACCTGGGAGGGCTTCGCAGGAGGAATCTTTTTTCAGCTACTGCTGATTGCTGGGTTGGCCGCGGTGTTTCCGCAGCTTGCGCTAAGCAGCTTATTTATTCTTATTATTCCCGTAGCTCTTTACTCTGTGTTGGGTGACCTTTTTGAAAGCATGCTCAAACGTCACAGTGGCGTTAAAGACAGCAGTCAACTGCTGCCCGGACATGGCGGGTTACTTGATCGTATCGATGGCATTATGGCGGCGCTACCGCTGTTTGCTCTGCTGCTCTCCCTGACGAGCCCTTTCTGACCTATGCAACAAATCACACTGCTTGGCGCGACAGGATCAATTGGTGTTAGCACCCTTGATGTTATCGCGCGTCACCCTGATAAATATTCCGTCTACGCCCTGAGTGGCAACCTGCAGCTTGAGAAATTGGCGCTGCAGTGCCAAGCACATCAGGCGAAATTCGCCGTGGTTAGTGACAGTGTCGCTGCAGCGGAGCTAGAAGGGCTGTTGCAAGGCGCAGGCTGCACAACAGAGGTTCTCTATGGCATTGATGCTCTCTGTCAGGTTGCCAGTGCTAATGACGTAGACACCGTGATGGCCGCCATTGTTGGTGCGGCTGGGCTGGTACCCACTCTGGCCGCTGTAAGCGCGGGCAAAAAAATACTGTTGGCCAATAAAGAGTCCCTTGTTATGGCCGGCGGCCTGTTTATGCAAGCGATCAAAGAATCTGGTTCGGTATTGCTGCCCATAGACAGTGAGCACAACGCGATTTTCCAATGTTTACCGAGTGACTATGAGCAGGCCCAAAGCGCTGGTATTAGTAAATTATTGCTCTCTGCTTCTGGCGGCCCCTTTAGAGGCTGGTCCCAAGCTGAAATGAGTACAGTGACACCCGATCAGGCCTGTGCTCATCCAAACTGGAGTATGGGTCGCAAGATATCCGTCGATTCCGCCTCTTTGATGAATAAGGGCCTAGAGTTAATAGAAGCATGCTGGCTATTTGATGTGGGTCCGGGGCAAATTGAAGTAGTGGTGCATCCCCAGAGTATTATTCACTCTCTAGTGCAATATATCGATGGTTCTGTCCTGGCCCAGCTGGGCAATCCGGATATGCGTACGCCGATCGCCCACGCTCTGGCCTGGCCCCAGCGTATCGATGCTGGCGTAGCTGATTTGAATTTGTTTGATATAGGCCAGTTAAACTTTGAAAAGCCAGATCTTGAGGCTTTCCCTTGCTTGCAGCTAGCCTTTGATGCGGCTCAGGCAGCAGGGGATGCCCCGGCTATTCTGAATGCGGCCAACGAAATTGCGGTTCAGGCTTTTCTGGATCAGCGCATAGGGTTTACCCAAATTGCACAGGTGGTCGGTGAGACCCTATCTGGTCTATCATTTAGTGAACCGGAATCACTTGATGCAGTCCAAGAGTCCGACAGCAAAGCACGTGCCTTTAGCACGGCCTATATCGCGGAGATTGAGTCTTAATTTATGGCATTACTTCAGACACTTTTTTACACCTTTATCGCCCTTGGCGTTTTAGTCACTATTCATGAATTTGGTCATTTTTGGGTAGCCCGACGCTGCGGCGTCAAGGTTGAACGCTTCTCTATTGGTTTTGGTACACCGCTGCTGAGATGGCGGGACAAGCAAGACACTGAATTCGTACTGGCGCTACTACCCCTGGGTGGTTACGTTAAAATGCTTGATGAGCGTGAAGGCAATGTAAGTGAAGAAGATCGCCCATTCTCCTTTAACAGCAAAACCGTATGGCAGCGAATTGCCATTGTTGCCGCCGGACCTATTGCAAACTTCCTGCTTGCCTTTCTCGCCTTTTGGATGATTTTTCTGGCGGGCGAACGCGACCTTGCCCCCGTTGTGGGTCAGGTTAAAGAGGGCTCTCTGGCAGAGCAGGCGGGCTTCGAACCTGGCATGGAGATTATTGCGATCGAGGGACAGTCGACCCCGACCTGGAGTGCCGTTTCACGCAAACTGTTTGATTTTATTGGTACCAGTGGTGAGATTCCTTTTGTGGTGACCTATGAAGGCTCTACCCTTGAATATGAAATGCCGGTCACTGTGTCGGCCTGGTTGCGTGAAGCCGAAGAGCCATCGCCACTGCGGGACCTAGGCGTAACGCCACCCTTTGAACTAGATGTGCTTAGTTTGGCTGGGGTTGCTGAAGACGGATCAGGTTACCTAGCTGGATTGCGCTCAGGCGATCGTCTAGTCGCTATCAATGGCGAAACCATCACCGATGTTAATGACTTTATTGCCACAGTGGCTGCAAGTGCCCAGTCTGCGGTTATGCTAGATATTGAGCGCGACGGTGAGTCCCTTATTATCGAAGCTGTGCCTAAACTGGTTGAGCGTGATGGTGAGCAGGTGGGGCAGCTGGGTGTCAGGCTTTCGTCGACCGGTAAATTCCCCGAAGAGCATATGCGCGATGTCGACTACAATGTCTTGACCGCCATACCGCGCAGTATTCGCGAGACCTATGAGAGCAGTGCCTTTGTTCTCAAGTCTATCGGCAAACTTGTTGTTGGAGACCTGAGCCCGAAAAACCTCAGTGGCCCCATCACTATTGCTAAGGTGGCAGGTGAGTCTGCGGCCTCTGGAATCGACAATTTTATTCGCTTTGTCGCTATTCTCAGTATAATGCTCGGCGTAATGAATCTATTGCCGATTCCCGTGTTGGATGGCGGTCATCTCATGTACTATTTCATTGAGATCATTAAAGGTTCTCCCGTATCAGACAGGATTCAGATGGTGGGATATAAGGTAGGGTTCAGCATGTTGATGGGGTTGATGGTATTTGCAACGTACAACGACATTATGCGGCCTTTTTGACCCGCTAATTAAAACTAACAATCGGATTTAACTAATCACATGACGCGTCTGTTTACCGGCCTACTATTATCTACCGTTTTAGCCATTTCGACCTTTGCATCTACAGTGTATGCAGAGGTTTTTCAGGTTGACGATATTCGCATCGAAGGGTTGCAGCGCGTGTCTGCAGGTACAGTCTTTGCTGCACTGCCGATCTCTGTTGGCGATCTTGTCGATGATCCGTTGGTACGAGAAGCCACTCGGTCATTGTTCCGCACAGGCTATTTTTCCGATGTGATTATGGCCCGTGAAAACGGTGTGCTGGTAATTGGCTTGGCCGAGCGTCCAGCGGTTACTGAGATCAATCTCGAAGGTAACAAAGCTATCGAAACCGATCAGCTACTGGATGCCTTGCGCGACAATGGATTGGCTGAAGGGCAGATTTTCCGTCAGGTTATTCTTGAAGGCATGGTGCAGGAACTGCAGCGTCAATATGTGTCTCAGGGTCGCTATGGCGCCCTCGTGAAAACTGAAGTAAAGCAGCTGCCGCGCAATCGCGTTGCGATCAATATCGACATTGAAGAAGGCGATGTCGCCAAGATTCGTCATATCAATATTGTTGGCAACAAAGACTTTAGCGAAGAAATCTTGCTGGATGAATTTGAACAGAACACCACAGGCTGGTTGTCCTGGATCACGAGTGATGACAAATATGCCCGTGAAAAACTCTCTGGCGACTTAGAAACTCTTGAAACCTGGTATTTGGATCGTGGCTATCTGAAGTTTGCCGTGCAGAGTACTCAGGTATCCATCAGCCCGAACAAAGAATCTGTTTATATCACCATTAACATTGATGAGGGTGATGTCTACAAGGTCAGTACGATCGAGCTAGCCGGCGAACTGATGATTGATGAAACGCAGATTCGAGCAATGATTCTGATGCGGGAAGGCCTGACTTTCTCTCAGGCATTGATGACGACTTCCAGTGAATATATTACTCGTCGACTCGGTATCGAAGGCTATACCTTTGCCGAGGTCAATGGTTTCCCTGATCTCGATGAAGAAGAGAAGACTGCCAAGATTACCTTTATGGTGACGCCAGGTATGCGTGCCTATGTGCGCCGAGTTGAGTTTCGTGGCAACACCAAAACCGCCGACACCGTGCTGCGTCGTGAAATGCGTCAGATGGAAGGTAGCTCGGCGAACAACTCTTTGATTGACCATTCGAAGGTGCGCCTTGAGCGACTTGGCTTCTTTAAGGAAGTAAATGTAGAGAATGTGCCCGTGGCTGGAACCAATGATCAGCTGGATGTGGTGTTTACTGTTGAAGAGCAGCCGTCTGGCTCCGTGGGTGCCAGTGTTGGTTTCGCCCAGGGTACAGGTCTTATTCTAGGCGCTAACCTAAGCGAAAATAA
>CAJJAS010000099.1 GCA_905182245.1 gamma proteobacterium HTCC2207
AATTAGGCGATCTAGACCAAAGGCCAATCCACCATGAGGTGGCGCGCCATACTGAAGGGCATCTAACAAAAAGCCAAACTTCTCGCGCTGCTCTTCAGCAGATATCTTCAACACATCAAATACCGCTGCCTGCAACACCTGATCGTGAATACGAATAGAACCGCCACCCAACTCAGTACCGTTAAGCACCATGTCGTAAGCGCGGGAAAGTGCCGTGGCCGGGTTAGCCTGCAACTCTTCAATTGAACAGGATGGTGCGGTAAAGGGATGGTGCAATGGGGTTAAGCCGCCATCAGAAGTGGTTTCGAACATAGGAAAGTCGATAACCCAAAGTGGCGCCCAGGTGCTGGTATACAGGTTTAGATCTGCGCCGACTTTGCAACGCAGTGCGCCCAAGGCTTCCGACACGACCTGAGACTTATCCGCACCAAAGAACACTATATCGCCGTTCTTAGCATCCAGTCGCTCCATAATGTTCATGGTGACCTCGTCTCCAAGGAACTTAATAATCGGTGACTGTAGACCCTCTATACCCGTCTCAATGGCATTGACCTTAATCCAGGCCAGACCCTTGGCACCATAGATGCTAACGAACTTGGTGTAGTCGTCTATTTGCTTGCGTGATATCTCAGCGCCGCCTGGCACTTTAAGTGCCGTAACACGACAGGCTGGATCATTGGCTGGGCCGGCAAACACTTTAAATTCAATGTCCTTAAGCAGGTCTTTAATCTCAACTAGCTCTAGGGGAATGCGTAAATCTGGCTTGTCCGAACCGTATTTGTCCATGGCATCGGCATAAGTCATGCGCGGGAAGGCGTCGAATTGAACATCCATATGCTCCGCGAAAATGCCGCGAATCATGGTTTCGGTGGTGGACATAATGTCCTCTTCATCAACAAAAGAGGCTTCTATATCAATCTGGGTGAATTCTGGCTGACGGTCTGCACGCAGATCTTCATCGCGGAAACATTTGGCAATCTGGTAGTAACGGTCAAAACCCGCCACCATCAACATCTGCTTAAACAGCTGTGGTGATTGAGGCATGGCAAAGAACTGCCCGGGATGGGTGCGCGATGGAATCAAGTAATCTCGCGCACCTTCTGGTGTAGCACGGGTCATAATCGGCGTTTCAATATCTAAGAAGCCGTCTTCGACTAGATAGTTGCGAATGCTTGAGGTAATTTTCGAGCGAAAACGCAGGCTATTTTGCATCTCGGTGCGACGCAGATCCATATAGCGATACTTCAGGCGAACATCTTCGCCGACCGTAATATGGTCATCCAACTGGAATGGCGGCGTATTGGCTGAGTTAAGAATCTCAAGCTTAGTGCCATACACTTCGATCTCACCGGTGGCCATATTCGGGTTTACAGTGCCTTCACTGCGCGCACGAACTCGACCGGTAACCTTCAACACATATTCGGAGCGAACCTTGTCGGCCTGCTCAAAAAACTCACCGGCATCAGAATCAAATACTACCTGCACAATACCTTCACGATCACGAAGGTCGAGAAAAATAACGCCGCCATGGTCACGGCGACGATCAACCCAACCGCACAGGGTAATCTCTTGGTCAATATGGGCGCTTCTAACGAGTCCACTATAGGTAGTTCGATACATCGGTAATATGTTCCTGCTCTAGAGTTTTAATGCACCCTGGGGTGCGTTACTTAATTAG
>CAJJAS010000100.1 GCA_905182245.1 gamma proteobacterium HTCC2207
GCAATCTAGAGATCAGGTCTCGGGCGTGAGTCTTGATCAAGAGGCCGCAGATTTAATTCGATTACAGCAGGCATATCAGGCTTCGGCACAGATTATTCAGATGTCGTCGAAAATTTTTGATTCCATATTAGGCATTCGTTAAGGCGCTTACTGATGAAAATTTCTACCGGACAGTTATTCGATCGAGCCGTCACTCAAATGAGTGAGCAGAAGACTAAGGTTGCTGAAATGCAGACCAAGCTCGCAACGGGTAAGCAGATCGTACAGACCAGTGATGACCCAGATAAAGCGGGCCTGATTCAGCGTCTCAACACCGCCTATAATCGGCAGGAAACCTACGAGAGCACTTTGGGCACTGTGGATGATCGCCTAGCAGCAGAAGAAGCGTCTCTGACTGCAACCGACAATATTTTACAGCGCGTACGCGAACTCGCCGTGCGTGCCAGCTCAGATACTCTTTCTGCCGATGACCGCAAAATAGTGTCCATCGAAGTGAACGCTCTGAGAGATAGCCTGCTAGCTCTGGCGAATACCCAGGATGTGAATGGCAACTATGTGTTCTCGGGCTCAGCGGTTAAGACTGAGCCTTTTTCTCCCGATACGGACGGCAACCTGATTTATCAGGGTGACAACAGCTATGTCTCGGTGGATGTCTCCGAGCAGCGTCGTTTAACCACAAATCGCCCGGGCAGTGAAGTGTTTGCTGGTGTGATACGACAGGAAACTGATGGTACTGGCACTCGTAAAGTGGGCTTTTTTGCTGTTATTGAAGACTTCAGCGCGGCACTGTCCGGCAATGACACTAGTGCCATTCAGCGGAGTCTGGGAGAGGTCGATAAACTGACAGCGACCGTGTCGATGTCGCTGGCCGATGTAGGTAGCCGACGCAATGTAGTGGAATCTCAGCGCGATGTATTGACCGATGCAAAACTCAGATACAAGTCAGTGCTGTCCAATGCCGAAGACTTAGACTATGCCTCTGCGGTCACACAGCTTTCCGCCGAGTTATTATCCCTAGAAGCGGCTCAGGCCAGTTTCGCGAAAATTTCCCAATTATCATTATTTGATTACATAAGGTAGAGACTTTAGATGGCCGACGTCACAAGTGCTGCATCCGTTGGAACTAGCATATCCGCCACAATCTTTGAATCCTTAGATGTAGGCTCGGGAATGAACTCCCCCAAGCTTGCGCTAGATTTGACCAATGCAGAGAAGATGCCAAGACAGAATGCGATCAATGCGGATATCGAGGCCAGTGAAGTGTCTGTGTCTGGTTTTGCACTGCTGTCCTCCAAAGTGAGTGAGCTACAAACTGCATTCGAGGCACTGAACGATTCTGACGAACTCTCCACTGCCACAGGGACCTCATCAGATAGTACCAAGATGAGCCTCTCGTCTGTTACTGGCAGTGCAATCCCTGGCTCATATAATTTTACTGTGAGCCAATTAGCACAGAACCAGCGGACTATTTCAGACCAGTTCTCTTCCGCTACCGCGACAATTAATGGCGGTACAGACTTTGATCTTTCGCTGTCAGTGGGTGCCACTCAAGAAGGCACCTTCAGCCAAGATATAGACTATCTCGAGGTCCGTGCGGCTCTGAATAGCGGCAACATTACTGTTTCAGATGGCACTAATTCATTTAGCGTATCCATGGCCCAGGTAGAAACGGCTCAGGGAGTGGTTAGCGGCAGCGGTCTGGTGAATACAGGGGGATTAGTTTTGGCTATGACCGCTCACGCGCCCAGTGGTTTTCAGTTTGACTTTGCCCAAAATTCAACCAGTGATGGCATAGACTTCACCCAAAAAACCGCGGGAACCGGCACCCTTACCAGTAATTCTGGCGTAGTGACTGCAGGTATTACCGCAGCCACACCAGTAACAGGTGTCGCTGCCGTTTATAGCTCTGCGTTAACCCCTTCAGTGACCGGCACCTTGGCGGTAAGCGACGGTACGACCACCGTGTCTATCGACAGCGCAACCTATGCCAATGTTGCGGCGCAGGTAACCGCGATTCAGGCTGGAGCAAATTATGATGAGCTGCTGTTTACCGTAGCGGCCAATGGCAACAATATTGAGATTACTTACAAGACAACAGGTCTTATAAGTACTGCACCCGCGGTCACCGTGGGTGGAAGCGCATCAACGATAACGACTGCAACCTCTGGCGTGACTGCGGTCAATAGCCCAGTGGTTACCACCATTCCGATATCCACTACGACACCGGCTGGTGTTGTAGCGGCTATTAATAATGCCAACAAAGGCGTCCAGGCGACGCTGGTTGACACAGGTAATGACGGGACGAATTATCGGATCATGCTCTCGGGCACCAATGGTGCTGATAATGTTTTTTCTGTCACTAGCTCGACCTCGGATGACTTAGGTTTTGGCGACACAGATAAAACCTTGCAGGTAGCCCAGGACTCAATTATTGATTATGAGGGCTTGACGATTACTCGAAGCAGCAATCAGATATCTGATGTTATTGCTGGGGCAACGATTTCACTCGATGCGACAACGTCGACCTCTGTTCGACTGAACATCGCTAGCGACACTAGTTTACTAAAAACGAATATAAGCAATGTAGTGACTATTTATAACGAACTGCAGAGCTTGGTCACTAACCTGGGAACCTCGGATGATGCCTCAGAAGATGACATGAATGGTGCTCTGGCTGAAAATTTCAATATGCTCAACCAGCTTAAATCGTCAATTCGCACAGCCATATTTGCTGATTCGGGAACAGGGTCAGGCAGTATCACAGCGTTGAGAAGCGTCGGTATCAGCCTTGATCAAACGGGTAAAATGACCTTTAGTGAAACAACGTTTAGCACCGCGATAGAGGATAGTTACAGTGACGTAGTCAGCATGCTGACCGGCGATACCACTGATCAAAACCCTTTTGATACAGCCGAAAAAGGATTGTCTCAAGACATTGCTACCCTCTTAGAGGGTTTAACTGATTCAACCGGTATCATAACGGTCAGTGCTACAAACGCCTCGTCCAACGTGCTTGATTATCAAGACGAGTTGGCGAATCTAGAGGAACGTATGGAGGTTGTTTATCAGCGTTATCTTTCACAGTTTGCCGCTATGGAAACAATTATGGCAAGCATGGATACCACAAAAGATTACCTTAAAGGCCAGTTAGAGTCCCTCTCTAAGGCTTATGATAAATAATAAGAACGTCTATATTCTGTAGGAAAACGACGAATATAAGCGTTTAGAAATCGTTGCCGAATGAGCAAGACAGCAGCTGATTCTAGGTTAGCCAGGCATCTAACAAAGCGCCCAGCCCTTGGGCCATTTATATCATTGCGGCTCTCTTATGGTCATACCCCCCAGCATATTACTGCCAACTTAAATTCTCTGCCCAGGCTGTGATAGCCGAGAGACTGCTAGCCTTTTTTAGGGCTTACGATAGCCTGGTAACTTAAGCTTACTGCTTGGGGAATAGACAGCGGCTTCAAATATACCCTCCCACGTATTACGCAGCGGTTGTCCAGAATGTTGGTCGATGGATTGACGCTCAGTGCTTCTGCCTAGATAAAAACAGCCCGTCATTTAGATGTCAGTATGTTAGCCACCCAAATACTAACGCTCGTTAGCCCTAAGAGGGCCTTAAAGAATGTCATTCTTGGTAGCCTACAGGCTGTCGATTACGCTAAAAAATGACATCGTCAATATTATCGGCCCATAAAAAAACCGGCACTAAAATAGTGCCGGTTTTCCAAAGGTATTACTTCTACCTTGCGGTCATATCGCTTACTTAAGCAGAGCTAGAACTGATTGCGCCTGCTGGTTAGCTTGGGAAAGCATCGCTGTTGCAGCCTGAGAAATTATCTGAGTACGCGCTAGTTCAGATGTTTCTACAGCATAGTCTGCATCTTCAATGCGGCTACGTGATGCTGATGTGTTTTGAGATACATTGGTCAGGTTGTCAACAGTATGCTCAAGTCGGTTAACCCAAGAGCCAAACTCAGCACGCTGTCCGGCAAGACCGGCAATAGCAGCATCTAATTCATCAAGCGTAGTCGTTGCCTGGGCCTGTGTGCCCTCAACTAAAAAGTCAGAGATATCGGCAGCCATTACATCAGCACCGCCAGCAGCTACTCCGACTGCGTTTGTGGTTATCGTACCAACCGCCGCTTCTGCGCCGGTTGCAGACCTTGAGTTCATTGAAAGTAGTGTACCAGTACCAGCTGCATCTTGTATTGCAGTGATAGTATCACCCGCGTCACCTACGGCAAATGCCACCCCAGCAAACGTGGTACTGGCCGTACTCTGGGCGTTAAGTGCCTGAATGAGAGTTGCGTAATCAGTATCTTGAAGAGTGGTGCCGGTACCGGTCGTAACACCCTGAGCAGTTACAATTGCAGCATCAGTAACTTCGAATGTGGCTCCGTCTGCGTCTGTGATTACGAGTGAAGAACCAGCGGCAATACCGTTAGCTTGTGCCAAAGTAAGGTTAAGCGACTGAGTGCCTAGTACGGCGGCACTGCCAACAGTGTCACCAACCGTTGCTGTAGCCGAAACAGCTGTCTCAACCCCAGCAGCAGTTTTTTGGACCATTGTGGTTATTCCTCCCACGCCCTCATTAGCTCGCGTTCCAAGAATGCTTATATCGGCGCTGCCTACGGCAAAGGCTACCTGATTCATGCCCGTGTTAGCCGCTATCTGCGTGTTGAGTGCCTGGGTGAAAGTTGCGTAATCAGTATCTTGAAGGTCCGTGCCAGTACCGCCGGTAAGGACCTGTGCAGCGACGATTGCAGCATCATCAATTACGATGGAACTACCGTCTGCTTCAGTCATTACTATGCTTGAAGCGGCAGTAACGCCGTTAATGTCACCAATAGTCAATGCCAAGGTTTGTTCGTCACTTGTTGCGGTGCTGCTGCCTAGGGCGAAGTTAGCAAAATCAACATCGACGGTTTGGCTAGCATTGGCGCCAATATTAAAGCTCACGACACCATTGGTTCCGACAGAACCGTCTAGAATATTGGTATTGTTAAACTGCGTTGTATCAACCACA
>CAJJAS010000101.1 GCA_905182245.1 gamma proteobacterium HTCC2207
TCATCCAAAGTGTTGCAGACGCGCTGCAATATATATCCTACTACCACCCAGCCGACTTTATTAAAGCGGTAAAGGAAGCCTACGACCGCGAAGAGTCTCAGTCGGCCAAAGATGCCATGGCGCAGATTCTCATTAACTCGCGCATGTGTGCCATGGGCCACCGGCCAATTTGCCAAGACACCGGTATTGTCACCGTGTTCGTAAAAGTGGGCATGCAGGTGCAGTGGGAAGGGGACATGAGCCTCACCGACATGATTAATCAGGGCGTGCGCGAAGCCTACCTGCTGCCAGACAATATTTTACGGGCCTCGATTCTGTCTGACCCAGATGGCGCGCGTAAAAATACCGGCGACAACACTCCGGCCGTAATCCATTACGAGATAGTGCCAGGTAACAAAGTGTCTATTGATGTGGCAGCCAAAGGCGGCGGCTCCGAAGCGAAATCAAAATTTGCCATGCTCAATCCCTCAGACTCCGTGGTTGATTGGGTGCTTAAAATGGTGCCCACCATGGGCGCTGGCTGGTGCCCGCCGGGTATTCTGGGTATTGGCATCGGTGGTACTGCAGAAAAAGCCATGTTAATGGCCAAAGAAGCATTGCTCGAGCATATTGATATTCATGAACTGCAGGTCATGGGTGCAGAAAACCGCAACGAAGAGCTGCGTTTGGAGCTGTTCGATAAGGTGAATGCACTGGGTATTGGCGCTCAGGGTCTGGGCGGCTTAACCACCGTGCTAGATATTAAAATTAAAGACTATCCGTCCCATGCAGCCAACAAAGCTGTGGCGATTATTCCCAACTGTGCGGCGACGCGTCATGCGCATTTTGAATTGGACGGTTCAGGCCCAGTTCAGCTCGATCCACCGAACTTGGAAGACTGGCCAGACATTACCTGGGAACAGGACGAGTCTGTCGGTCGCGTTAATCTAGACACAGTAACTCAGGCAGATATCGAACAGTGGAAACCGGGCGACACCTTGCTGCTATCCGGCAAGATGCTCACGGGCCGCGATGCAGCCCATAAAAAGATGACCGATATTTTGGCCAGCGGCGAGAAACTTCCCGTCGACCTAACCGGACGCTTTATCTATTACGTGGGGCCGGTAGATCCTATTGGTGACGAAGCCGTGGGGCCCGCGGGTCCGACTACGGCCACCCGTATGGATAAATTTACCCGCACCATGCTCGAGGAAACCGGCCTGATGGGCATGATCGGTAAAGCCGAGCGCGGCCAGATGGGTATCGATGCTATTAGAGATAACAAAGCGGTCTATCTTATTGCCGTGGGTGGCGCTGCCTATTTAGTCTCCAACGCGATTATTCATGCCGAGGTTATTGCCTTCCCAGAACTGGGGATGGAAGCGATTTACGAGTTTGAAGTAAAAGATATGCCGGTCACTGTTGCCGTCGATACTGCGGGTGAATCTGTGCATCGAATCGGGCCAGAAATCTGGCAGGCAAAAATTGAAGAGAAGGCGCTGAAACTTAGCTAATAAGCCCTAGGCAATCGGTTGTATATTTTTATAATTTATTAAAACAACCTACTCCGTTGCCTACACTTGCTAGATCGGAGGCTCGTAATGCGAGCCTCGATGCACTTGCTACACTTTATGCACGCTATACAAGAGCCCCGAGGGGGTTTAATTTTTATTAAAGGGAAACGTTATGAAATCTGTTCATTCTATCATTGGCACACTGGTGATTTTAGCCTCTGGTGCTGCTGCCGCTACGGATAGCTGGTACTTAGGTGGAACATTAGGATATTACGATCTGGATAGCGAGCATGCTATTACAGATGACTACCAGGGCTCACAAGCGGGTCTGCAAGTCGGCAAATACATTAGCGAAAACGTTGCTATCGAGTTGGGTCACGGCGTAAACACAGGTCATGACGACTTTGATGTTACCAGCCTTACCGGACTGCTGTGGATGGGTAGCGAAGAAGCAAACTGGCGCCCTTATGCGTTGGCTGGTGTAAACCAATATAACTTCGGCGAAGTTAGCAACCTGATTGCTGGCCACGACGACAAGTCAGTACAGATTGTTGTGGGTCTGGGTCTGGGCACTATGCTCAATGACAACGTTCAGTTCCGCGCCGATGTGCGTGGCATGTTGGGTCAGGAAGAAGACGGTGAAGACCTCGGTTTCCAACTGTCTCTAAACCATATGTTTGGCAAAAAGTCTGCACCAGCTCCGGCACCTGTAGCTATCTCCGAACCCGAGACAGCGCCGGTACCCATGGTTGACGAAGAGCCAGAAGTTCGCACCATTACCATTCGCCTCAATGTTGAATTCGAATTTAACCAAGACACTGTACTGGCCGTGTATGGCGATCAGCTAGAAGCTATTGCTGCAGCCATGAGCGTTCACGAAGATATCGAGCTGGTTCTAGAAGGCCATACCGATAGCCGTGGCGGAGATGAGTACAACCGCACCCTGTCTGATCGACGTGCCAAAGCCGTTAAAGCAAAACTATCTGCTGACTATGGTATTGCCGCCGATCGCATCTCAGCGATTGGTTATGGTGAAAGCCGACCTATAGACAGCAACGAAACTGACGAAGGCCGCGCGCGCAACCGTCGTGTTGTTGGCGAGATGTCTTTTTCAGAAGTACTGATGAACTAGTAACCTATAAAGCAGTATTAAAACGGCGTCTATTGGCGCTGTTTTTTTTCACCTATAATAAAGCCATAAAATTGACTGGGAGAGCACCATTGTGAGCATCACATTCTACTGGCACGACTACGAGACCTTTGGTGTTGATCCCTCCAAAGATCGGCCCTCACAGTTTGCGGGTCTGCGCACCGACGAAAACCTCAATGTGATTGGCGAGCCACTGGTTATTTACTGCCAGCCACAAAAAGACTGCGTGCCCGCGCCCCAAGCCTGCCTCATCACTGGCATTACGCCCCAGCATGCCCTGGAACATGGTCTGCCAGAACCAGACTTTATCGAGGCCATTCATCAGCAGCTGTCACTCCCAGGCACCTGCGGGGTTGGCTACAACAGCATTCGCTTCGACGACGAAGTGACCCGCTACACCCTGTACCGCAACTTTTACGATCCCTACCAGCGCGAATGGAAAAACGGCAATTCCCGCTGGGACATTATCGACATGATGCGCCTTACTCGGGCTCTACGCCCGGAAGGCATCGAATGGCCAGACCATGAGCCCGGTCGCCCCAGCTTCAAGCTAGAGCATCTTACCGCCGCCAATGGCATAGACCATGCCGCCGCCCATGATGCACTGTCCGACGTTACTGCGACCATCGCCATGGCCAAGCTGGTTAAACAAAAGCAGCCTCGCCTGTTTGATTATGTGGTGAACAATCGCGGCAAAAAAGCCATCGCAGAGATGCTTAATCTGCAAGACAGAAAACCCTTTTTTCATATCTCCGGCATGCTCGACAAAGCCCATATGTATGGCGCAGTAATGATGCCCCTCGCCAAACATCCGACTAACAGCAACGGCATAATCTGCTTTGATCTGTCCGCGGTCCCCCAAGACCTGCTGAGCTTAGATGCTGAGGAAATTCAACGGCGAGTATTTACCGCTGCAGCAGATCTGCCGGAGGGCACCAACCGCATTCCGCTAAAAGTGGTGCATATCAACAAGGCACCGGTAGTGACTACCCATAAATTAATCGACGAAAAAGCTGCCAAGCGCCTG
>CAJJAS010000102.1 GCA_905182245.1 gamma proteobacterium HTCC2207
TTGGTCAATGTGCCGATATAGGTAAAGCGATCCTTGCGCACTATCGCAGGTTCAGCATTATCATAGCGGGCCACAATTTCTGTATCCCCAGCATCCAACTGCTCGCACCAGCTGCCACTCTGGTATTGATGGTTATTCCAGCTCAGCCCTTCGTGACAATCTGCGCGTAATGTTTCCACAGATAGCACCCTGATAGGGATAAGCTTTTGCAGTAGCCCTGGAGGCAGGTTAGTTGGATAGCTAAACTCTGGGGTTTTGGCGCCAGCTCTGGGGCCAAAAATAAACTGGGCAGTACAGGCTTTGCACTTCTCTATAAAGCTATCGCTGATGATGGGCAGGCTGGGAGCAATAATTAATTTGTAGGGAGAAAAATCTCCATCGACGGCAATAAAATCTATATTAACCCCGAGTTCGCGCAGTGCACTGTAATAAGAAAGCTGCACATTATTAAAGTCGTAGGCCTCTCCCTGCTTCTCAATATCGCTGACCCACTGTCCTTCAACGCCGGTAACAATAGCGACCGAGGCTGCCTGCAAAGGCTGATTTTCGATATCTAATAATGCCACTTCTGCCATGGCCTGCTCAGCTTCTGGCCAGGCTTCGGTTTTGGAATTGTCGGGTCGCAGTAGCCCAGCATGCATCTGTTCCTGAGCAAAGGGCGCCTGCCGCCAGCGGAAATAACAGACACAGTCGGCGCCATGGGCAAAGGCTTCCAGGGTCCAGAAACGAATCATTCCAGGTGCTGGACGAGGATTATTATTGGCCCAGTTAACTGGCCCGGGCTGCTGTTCCATAACCCAAAAACCACGATTGAGTAGGCCGCGAGTCTGGTCGTGATAATAGGTAGCAAAATCTGGATGCCCGGTACGCATATAGCGGCGCAACTCTTCGGTGGGCGCGCCGGTCAGCAGCAAGTCAGTGCGACCTAGGGGGTAGTTGTCGTAGCTAGTGAAATCTAATGGCGCAGCAAGGGCAAAGTTATCCACGGCGGTTTCATTCATGGGGATAAAGTTATGGGTAATAAACTTGCCCGGGGCGTAGTGTCGGATCACCTCAACCATGGGGTTGTGATAGTTAACTACCTGATCTGATGAGAAGCGACGATAGGCCAAACGGTGGGCCGGGTTGGTTTCTGTCACGGCCAAAATGGGCAGATCGATTTCGCTAAAGTCCCGGTATTCCATAGACCAGAACACATTGCCCCAGTCTGTATTTAATTGATCAATGTCTGTATAGCGTTGGCGACACCAGTATTGAAACCCTTGCCGGGCAACCTCGGAGCCGCTCAGTGCTGTGTCATGACAGCAGAGCTCATTGTCGGTTTGCCAGCCCACCACGCCATCTTGGTTACCATAACGCTTGGCCAGTACTTCGGTGATGCGCATTGATTCCCGCAGATAGACTGCACTGGAAAAATCATAGTGACGGCGAGAGCCAAAACTGCGGGTTTGGCCAGTCTCTGGGTCTACTGGCAGAACGTCTGGCCATTGGTCGATGAGCCATTTGGGCGGTGTGGCAGTGGGCGTGCACATAACTACTTTGAGCCCGGCTCTGTTAAGAGTCGCGATGGCGGTATCTAACCAGTCGAAGGTATATTCACCGGGATTAGGTTCGATTCTGGACCAGGCAAATTCCCCGATACGCACATAGGTTAAACCCAGTTCGGCCATCATTTTTGCATCTTGATCCCATTGGGATTCTGGCCAGTGTTCTGGGTAGTAACAGACTCCGAACATAATATTTAACCCTTATTGCACTTGTGCTTATTCTTGCTCTTGCTCTTGCTCTTGCTCTTGCTCTTGCTCTTAATCTTGTTCTGGCTGTTCGTCATCAAGCGCTGCATTCTGTCGGTAAAACTTTAAGCCACTGCCCCAGAGATGTTTGAAGCCTTTCCAGGGATCGCGATATTGACGATTTTCACCTTTATATTGCTGGGCGTTTTCGGTAGCTGGCAAATAGTCGCAGCGAGCAGGATCTGCTTTTACATGGCAGTCTAAAAAGGCCAGGCTCATATGCTCAATCACTCGATTAATAGTTTCAATATCCCAGACCGGATCAACGTAATGGCCCAGTTCAAAATCTGTCTCAAATGATGCTGCTGGTGCTGGGTGCGGGCCAATATTATGGCGGGCATTTTCAAATACCAGAAGATAGTTTTCCTTGGAGCCAGTCTGGTCGTAGAGCTTTTTAATACCTTTTTCATAGCCCGAGGTGTTGTCTTGATCGCCGGCAAAATAAAAGGTGGGTACGGTTATTTTTGCCATAGCGGCTGGATCATGCACATTGTTCTCGCCGCCCCAGGGAGCGAATAGTTGCACGGCTTTCCAGCGCGGATCAGCCTGTTCTCGGCCGCCGTTGCAGCTGTTAAGCGCCCAGGGCATAACCATCGCTAGAGCTGCGGGCATACCAAACCCCTGTAGCATCTCTGAGGTGAATGTATAGCAACCGCCAATGGTATTAATGGCACCGTAACCTCCCATGGAGTGACCGATAATTGCCGCATTGTCGGTGTCGACTATGGCTGCCACTGGCGTCTGCTGTTCGGCAAAGTAGTCGAGCAAAAATTGCTGATCACGAGCACGGTTGTACAGCGTGCTAATGAATCCAGCAGGGCGCGCGTCTGCATTGGGAACCTCGGCATTGCTCGAGTCAGTATGACCTATACCTACTACCACATAACCATGACTGGCCAGATGCTCACCGAGGTAAAACATCTGGGTGCGATAACCGGTAAAGCCATGGGATAGAAGAATCAGCGGAAATTTACCCTCAGCAACCGCTGGAGCATCGCGATAAGCTTGGCCTTGAAGTTCAAAGGGCTTAAGTAGGCGCGTAACGTCTTTATAAGTGGCTAAGATTTGATTTGGTTTTTCAGTGATGGAGGCTGCCGCTGGGTACCAGACTTCCAATACCAGAGGCCGTTCCATACGGGTGATAAAGTTAGCGGTGTTTAGACGCTTGGGGTCAGTGGCGGTAATGGTGGTAACACCCACCGCATGGCTTCCTGAAAAAGCCAGCTCGGGGGTTACCGGGGGCTGATCTGTATAAAGCTGTTCTGCGCTAAGCGCTATGCCACTTGCCAGTGTTGCGCCTATTAAAGCAGTGGTTCTCAGCCATTTGGTCGCTGACCTGATAGTCGTTATCTTGGACAATCTGTTCCCCTATTATCATTATTATTTTTGCGCCATTAGCCAGCATTGTTGTTGCTGGAGAATCGCGTTAAGGTTATGTATATTAAAACAAAAGCAGGCCGGTAGACAGGCTAACATCACAGTCCGCCGGCTAAAATAATAAGAGTCTTATCAATACAAGAGGCCGTCCAATGGACGAATCTACCCAGTATCCCAGTCTTGCAGAACGCTGTGTGTTTATCACTGGCGGCGCCACCGGTATAGGCGCTGCCATGGTAGAGGCATTTGCTATGCAGTCTGCTAGGGTTGCCTTCGTCGATGTGGATTCGGCTTCGGCGAAAGCGCTGTGCGATAAGGTTGAAGGTCAATGTGGCAGACGTCCTTGGTTTCAGTCGGTTGATGTGACCGATGTACCCGCGTTGCAAAATGCCATTCAGGTTGCAGTATCTGAGCTTGGCCCGCTGCAGGCGTTGATCAATAACGCGGCCAACGATAATCGTCATTCCCCCTCTGAGGTGACAGCACAGAGCTGGCGCGACTGTATGGCCATAAATCTGGATGCGGCTTTTTTTGCTGCTCAGGCTGCGGCCGATATTATGCAAAAGCAGGGCAGCGGTTCGATTATTAATTTTAGCTCCATTAATGCCCTACTTGGGCCTGCCAATATGCCGGGCTATGTCACGGCAAAGGCTGGCTTAGTAGGCATGACCAAGGCACTGGCCCGGGACTATGGTGATTCCGAGATACGCGTTAACGCTATATTGCCAGGCTGGGTGGTAACCGACCGCCAGCTGCAAACCTGGCTTACGCCAGAAGCAGAAGCTGACTGGATGAAGCAGGTAGCGCTTAAGCAGCGACTACAACCAGCTGATGTTGCCAATCTGGCGCTGTTTTTAGCGGCGGAAGACAGTCGCATGATCACTGGCCAGAGCTTTACCATTGATGGCGGCAGGACCTGATCTGATGACTTCCTCAGTGTTTATTGCGGCAGATTGGGGAAGTACCAATCTGCGTGTCTATTTATGTCAGCACCACTTAGTTGAGCGCCACTTAGTTGAGGACAATCCATCAAGTGCAACAGAACCGCTAAGGGTTTTAGCCACCAAATCGGGTCCCGGTGTGCTGCATATTGACGGTGGTTTTGAAGAGACATTTTTTGACCTAGTGGCTGACTGGCTTGAAGCCCATGGCCCGTTGAGAGTGCTTCTCTCTGGCGCGGTTGGCTCGACTGTTGGGTGGCGAGATACGCCGTACCTCGACTGTCCCGTCGGTCCCGAACAGATAATCGCTGGCAGAACAGTATTCCAGGCGCGAGGCTTGGAGTTTCTAATTGTCTCTGGCTTAAAAACTCAGGGTGCACTGGGTGCGCCAGACCTGATGCGCGGCGAAGAGTTACAGCTGCTGGGCTGGATGCGCCTGCAGAACAAGCCGGTCACAGAGCAGGTAATTATATTGCCCGGCACCCACAACAAATGGGTGCTAGTTAAAAATGATCAGGTTGAAACCTTTGCTACTGCTTTAACAGGCGAGCTTTTTTCGCTATTAGAAAATCACAGTATTTTGATTACCGAGCCTCAAGAGGAAGCGTTTTCTGCGCATTGGTTTATGCAGGGAGTGGAGCTGGCTAAGAGATTACAGTCGGGTCAGCTGTTGCATGCACTGTTTACCACCCGCAGTCGGCAGGTGGCGGGAGACCTATCTAC
>CAJJAS010000103.1 GCA_905182245.1 gamma proteobacterium HTCC2207
ACACCTTTTAGGGTTTATAGGTGGCTACAAATTGCTGCACCACATTGCCGACCTGCTGCAAGCTGTCACTGCTGCATTTATCAACTGTATCAGCACTGCTGTGCCAATGATCTGGAAAAGGGTAATGAATTAGATCGATTACCTTAATACCCGCTCTTAAAAAAGGCACGTGATCATCCATGATACGGATACCCGCACGATCTTTGAATACTCGGCTGTTCTGTTGCTTGGCAATCGCCCAGACCGTATCCATAATCTTCCCCGCCAATGATTGAGAATACTGCTCTCGGGGAATCGACAGGTTTTTAGCGCAAACCATGTCCACAATGATGCCGGCATTGGGCCGATAAAACGGGTTGGCAGCAATAAATTCACTGGCGCCAATGGAATAGGGCAGGCCGTTAATATTGCCCATATCCTCTAAGTCAAAAAACACCAGATCAACGGTTACCGGTGGCGGGTTGGCGGCGAACACACGGGCCAGCTCGAGTAGCACAGCAACACCTGAAGCGCCGTCATTGGCACCCGCAATTGGCTGGTTACGCAGTGCGGGGTTGCGATCCTTTTCTGCCTGGGGGCGTGTGTCCCAATGGGCACCTAACATTATGCGTTGAGCGCTGCCCTTTGAGACAGCATCAAAGCTGGCCCAGAGATTAGTGCCAGGCAAACCTTCATAACTAAATTGCTGTGTGGTGATGCGATCGGCAAGGGGCTGTAAAGTCTGCTTAATAAACGAGACAGTTTTCTGTTTGGCTCTAGGGTTATTCGGCTCCCGTGGGCCAAAGGAAACCTGACTAACAATATGCTCTAGGGCCAGCTGGCCATCAAATTGTGGCTCTGCCCATGCCGGGTTTACAGATAGCACTAAGGCAGTGAGTAGCATCCCTGTTAGTGTTTTTCCCATTAGTCTGTAATTACGCTGTCCTGCTCAGTCTCACGGGGCGGCAAGGCAATGTGCCAAAAACCATAAATAATGGCAATCACTGGACAGAGCAAATTAAAGAAGGCGAAGGGCGCATACATCATGGTACTGACCCCAAGGGTTGCGGACATATAGGCACCGCAAGTATTCCAGGGTATTAGGGCACCGGTTAATGTGCCGGAATCTTCCAATGTTCGCGATAAATTAAGCGGACTTAAATTGTACTCTTTATAGGATTTTACAAACATCTGACCGGGAATGGCGATGGACAGATATTGGTCGGCTGCAAGAACATTGGTACCAATACAGGTTCCTACAGTGGCTGTAATTAATCCGCCGGCAGACTTCACGCGGCTAAGAGCAGCTTCAACTAAGCGCTCTAACAGGCCAGTTCGAGACATAGCGCCGCCAAAGGCCATCGCATTAATGATCAGTCCAACGGTGGTGAGCATGCTGTCCATGCCGCCTTTTGACAGTAGTTTGTCTAGATCCACATTACCGGTCACTGATTCATAGCCAAGGAACATGGCTTGAAAGAGACCCTTAAAAATAGCGGCGACAGCGATCAATTCTGGATCAGCTGCCAGGGCAATGACCACATCCCATTGAAAGACAACGGCGAACAGACAGCCTGCCACGGTGCCGCAAATTAATGTTGATAGGGCGGGCAATTTCTTCACGGCCATCACCAATAAAAGAACCAGCGGCCCCAGCATCAATGGGCTAATTAAAAACGACTGTTCCAAGTTGTTTTGCAGAATAACGATATCTTCCACAACCACATTGTTGCTGCTGCCATAGCCGAGTGCAAAAAATACAATAAGGGCAATAATAAAGCTGGGGGTGGTGGTCCAGAGCATATGCTGAATATGGTCAAAGAGATTGGTGCTGGTGACGGCTGCTGCAAGGTTGGTCGTATCGGAAAGCGGTGACAGCTTGTCGCCAAAATAGGCACCAGAAATAATGGCGCCGGCACTAATAGGTAGAGATAAATTGAGCGTAGCGGCGATACTGATCAAGCCGATGCCTAAGGTGCCGGCTACGGTCCAGGAACTGCCAATACTAAAACCAATCAGTGCACAGACCAAACAGGCTGTGACATAAAAGTAGTCAGGTGACATCAGCTGAACGCCGTAATAGATCATGGTGGGTACCGTACCCGCCAGTATCCAGCTACCAATTAACGAGCCAACCATAAGTAGTATCAGTATGGCGTGCATCGACAGACTAATGGTTTCGATCATGCTGCGTTCTATGTCTTTCCAGCTCAAACCATTTTTGATGCCGACCATGGCGGCCACAGCGGCAGCCATCATTAGGGCGACCTGATTGGGGCCTGCGGAGCCGTCACCGAATACATAAACTAGGGTGCCGAGCATGCCAACGAGCACGATCACGGGAATTAATGCGTCAAGTAGGCTGGGCTTTTTAACTGTTTTACTCATAGGGTTTTTAGTTTTTATTATTGAGTGAATGCTAGAGGCGCTAAGTTACCAGCCTCTTGGCTATCTATCTACCTTTCTCGACAGCACTATGTGGCTAAGGGTCTTTTCCACCCCGTCGAGGGTAGCGATTTCATCAATAATAATATCCAACGCCTCAGTGGTTGACTCTGTGACCTGAGCCATCAGGTCATATTGACCACTTATAGTGCATAGCATATCCAACTGTGGCTGCTTATTAAGCTGCCGAACAATATCGGCGGTCTTTTTGGCGACCGCCGAAATCATAATATAGGCGCTGACCCGCTGCTGCTCGTAATGTGGGTTGATCCTGATGGTGTAACCCTGAATTACGCCTTTGCGCTCCAATCTCTCCATACTCTGCTGCACCGTAGCGCGACTCAAACCCATTTCATTGGCTAGGTCAGACACGCTGCGACGACTGTTTTCTTTGAGTAGATTTAGGAGCTGCTGTTCATTTTTCATGACAAAGTGCCGGTAATATTAACAAAGTGATAGGTAATAATACGCAAATATAATGGTTTGTAAATACAAAGTGACAGTTTTCGGTCTTAAAATAGTAGTTAAAACAAGTGCTAACAATAGGTGTGCAATGACTAATCTAGCCGTAAATCGATTACCGACATCTGCCCAAACTGAGGGCCGCTTATTGGCCGAGCAAGATGCTCGCGACCAGATAGCGTTTAGTGCTGCCCACGCAGAAAATTACCATGAGCCTGTGTTGGTTGTGTCTCGGCAACGTCTGCGCATTAATGCTCAGCGATTTATAGCCGCCATGCCTAGAGTGCGTCCGCATTTTGCCGTTAAGGCCAATCCTGATCCTGAGATTCTGGGCATTTTCCAACAGGAAGGCACCTGTTTTGAAGTTGCCTCTATCGCCGAGATCGATGCCATGCTTGAACTGGGCACCAATATGCAGACGGTTTTTTATTCCAACCCGATCAAGTCCCCAGCCTCCATTAAACATGCGGCTGCCAATGACATAGTCTGGTACTGCGTGGATACCCCGGAAGAAGTTGAGAAGATTGCCGCGATCAAACCTGATGCCAAGCTCTATCTGCGTATTGAAGTGAGCAATGAGGGATCAAGCTGGCCATTGGCGGGAAAATTTGGCGCTAGTCCACAGGGTGTTGAGGCGATTATTGAGATCAGTAAAAAGCTGGATATGCAGCTTTGCGGCGTTACCTTTCATGTCGGCTCTCAGTGCACCAATATTAATAATTGGGTAGAAGGCATTCGTGCTGCCAACAATATTTTTACCCATCTGTCGGAGAATGGCTTTAGTCCTGAGTTATTAAATCTCGGGGGTGGTTATCCGCTGCAGTTCACCGGTCAGGAACCTAGCATTGAGGCTATTGCTGCGGTGATCAACCATGAGTTGGACGCTGTACCGGAACATATTCAGGTGATGGCTGAGCCAGGTCGTTATCTGGTGGGCTCTGCAGGCTGCCTGATTACTCAGGTGGTGGGTATTGCTACCCGTGATAGTGCGCGTTGGATCTATCTGGATACCGGTGTCTATGGTGGCTTAATGGAGTTATCACAGAACTTTCCTGCGACTATGGTTAGTCAGCGCACCGGCGAAGCCGGTGTCTGGACCCTGGCTGGACCCACCTGTGATTCTATCGATGTGTTGGGCGACCACCGACTGCCGGTTAACACCCAGGCCGAAG
>CAJJAS010000104.1 GCA_905182245.1 gamma proteobacterium HTCC2207
GTGACTACCATTTCATCAGCCCGCCACATCAAGTAGAATGCAGCCTTTCTTTTCGCCAATATCCACAGAGCAATCGCCCCTTATGAGCAACCCTACCAATTCCGCCTTTGAGCTTTTACGTGAGCAAGATATCCCATCGTTAAAAGTGCGTTATCAGGAATACCGTCATCGCGTAACTGGAGCCCAGCATATTCATTTGGCTGCAGACAATAAGGAAAATGTATTTTTGGTGGCGCTGCGCACTGTGCCTATGGATTCGACGGGCGTGGCCCATATCCTTGAGCATACTGCGCTCTGTGGCAGTGAGAAGTATCCGGTTCGCGACCCATTCTTTATGATGATTCGTCGCTCGCTAAATACCTTTATGAATGCCTTTACCAGCTCAGACTGGACGGCCTACCCCTTTGCCAGCCAAAACAAAAAGGACTTCAACAACCTGCTTGGCGTCTATCTGGATTCGGTGTTTTTTGCCCGTCTAGATCCTCTGGATTTTGCTCAGGAAGGCCACCGCTTGGAGTTTGCCGAGCCTGCAGATACCAGCTCAGAGCTTACCTATAAAGGTGTAGTGTTTAATGAAATGAAAGGCGCCATGAGTTCGATTAACTCAACACTCTGGCAAACTATGAGCAAGCACCTCTACCCCACCAGCACCTACCACTACAACAGTGGTGGAGAGCCTGCAGATATTCCCGATCTTAGTTACGACCAATTTAAGGCGTTTTACAAAACCCATTACCATCCCAGCAATGCCATTTTTGTCACCTTTGGTGATATTCCTGCCGCAGAGCATCAGGCAAGTTTTGAGCAGAATGCCCTGAGTCGTTTTGATAAACTGGATTGCCATATTGCCGTTAACAACGAGCAGCGTTATACCGAGCCACAGTATTTTGAAGAGAGCTACGCTGCTGACGACCAAGAGCCCACTGAAAACAACACCCACATTATTCTGTCTTGGCTGTTGGGAGACTCAACGGATCTAGAAGCAACTATGCAGGCACGCCTGCTCTCAAGCGTACTCCTAGACAACAGTGGTTCCCCCTTACAAAAAGCCTTGGAAACCACCGATCTGGGCACCTCACCCTCGCCCATGTGCGGCCTTGAAGACTCACAAAAAGAGCTGGCCTTTGCCTGTGGCATTGAAGGTTCTAACCCTGAACAGGCGGATGCCGCTGAAGCGATGATTTTAGATGTATTGCGTGATGTTGCAGACAACGGCCTGCCATTGGAGCAGGTTGCAGCCAGCCTACATCAGCTAGAACTTTCTCAGCGAGAAGTCTCCGGCGGCGGTTACCCCTACGGCCTCAATTTAATACTCACCTCTTTAACCAGCGCGACACATCGCGGCGATCCAGTCGCACTGTTGAATCTGGACCCAGTATTAGAGAAGCTACAGCAGCAAATCCAAGACCCAGAGTTTATTAAGACGCTGGTTAAAGAATTACTGCTCAATAACCAGCACCGTATTCGTTTGGTGATGAAGCCAGATACTAAGTTGGCCCGACACAACGAACAGTTGGAAAAAGATCGCCTAGCAACTATTAAAGCCGGTCTTAGCGACGACGAAAAGCAAGCCATCGTCGACAGTGCCGCAGCACTCAAAGAACGCCAGGAAATGGAAGAAGACCTAGAGCTGCTGCCCAAGGTGGGTATTGAAGATGTACCCACAGAGTTTGCCTACGCCGAAAAAACAGCGGTTGCCAATAAACCACTGCCGCTGACTAGCTACAGTGCGGGCACCAATGGCCTGGCCTATCAACAAATTATTATGCCTATGCCGGCATTTACCGAAGCGCAGATGGATCTACTGCCTCTGTACAGCACCTGCGTGACTGAAATGGGTGTGGGTAGTCGAGA
>CAJJAS010000105.1 GCA_905182245.1 gamma proteobacterium HTCC2207
ATGGCGTTCACGATTATCATCTTCGGGTATTTTTAGGCTGACAGAATTGCCGCAACTTGAACAAAATTTCATGAAAAGCTCAGAATGTGATGAGAGCTGAGTATAATGCACAAATGCTAGAAACCATTAAAAATCAGTTAAAAAACTTCCCCCTTGATCGGTCTCAGTCTGGCCCTCAAGTGTTTGGTGATACCGCTGCGGTACTCCTGTTACTTCATGGCGACCCGGCCGATCCTCAGGTAGTGCTCACCCAGCGTGCGATGCATCTTAATAACCATGCGGGCGAAGTCGCGTTTCCTGGTGGCATGTGGGACAAGACCGACGAAAATTTGTTGCACACAGCGTTGCGAGAAACCCACGAAGAGATTGGTGTGGCTCCCCATCTTGTGGAGCCTATCGCGATGTTGCCAGTGGCGTCCCCTAAGCGTCGTAGCCTTCTGGTTACGCCTTTTGTTGGTATCGCCCACAGTCCTCTCGAGTTAAAAGCAGAGGTCTCCGAAATAGCCGCCATATTTGATGCGCCGCTCAGTACTTTCATGGATACAGATCAGTATCAGTATTTTGAAATGAAAAGCCCGGTGGGTTCACTCAGCTTTCCCTATCTAACGTATAAGGGATATAAGATCTGGGGGTTTACCTTAAAAGTATTGGTGGATATGCTTAATGCCACCCTAGATGCGGGGATTGATTTAAAATACCCCAGCGATGCCTACATAGAAGAATTACGCAAAAGAGGACAACAATGATTTACCAAATTGGCGACGACAGCCCAGAGATCCATGAGTCAGTATTTGTAGCGGCCAGCGCCGATGTAATGGGTAAGGTGATTCTTAAACAAGATTCCAGCGTTTGGTTTAACGCGGTGATTCGCGGTGACTGCGATGTGATTGAAGTCGGCGCGCGCAGTAATATCCAGGATGGTGCAGTGCTCCATTGTGATGTGGGCCAGCCGTTAAAAATCGGCGAAGATGTTACCGTCGGCCATAACGCCATGATTCACTGCTTGGAAGTGGGTGATCGCACCTTGATTGGTATTAACGCGGTTATTCTCGACGGTGCCAAAGTTGGCAGCGACTGTATTATTGGCGCCAATGCGTTGGTTAAAGCTGGTGCAGTGATTCCTGATGGTTCTATGGTAGTTGGTTCTCCGGGCAAGATTATTCGTGAAACCGATGAGCAAACTAGGCAGTTCTTGCTGGGTTCAGCAGCGCACTATGTGCATGAAGCCGATAAGATGAAGACCAAGTTGGTAGAGGTAAAGCGCTAATGTCCGACAAGCCCGTCGCCTCGCCCTGCAATTCAATTTGCTCGCTGAATGATGAAGACATCTGTATTGGCTGCTTTAGAACCAATACAGAAATTCGTGATTGGAGTTACTTAGATAACTACCAGCGCCTTGATGTGCTGGTGCTCTGTGGTGAGCGAGCGCAGAAGAATAATCCGTTCTACTAGGGCTCTCTTTATTAGAGCTCTGTTTAATAGGGCTCTGTGTTATAAATTCTTCTAAACAGAAAGCACCTTATTCCTCAGGTACCTTCTTAGGTCGAAGACTAATCACCGCCACTTTCTTGATCATGGTGCCGTTGATCTCTTCAGTCTCGAATCTATAACCCGCAACCGTAAAGCTTACATTGCCATCCGGAATACTCTGGAGCTGCTCGAGTGCTAGACCATTTAATGTCTTAGGGCCATCTGTCGGCAGTTCCCAGTCAGTCGCCTTATTGATTTCTCGGATGGTGGCCGCGCCATCAATTACATAGCTGCCATTGTCTCGTGCGATTACTTCTTCAATATCATCCGCGGTGTTGGTGGTGAAGTCGCCGACAATTTCTTCAAGAATATCTTCTAGTGTTACCAGGCCCTGAACTTCACCATACTCATCCACTACCACAGCAAAACGTTTGCGGGTCTTTTTAAAATTTAGCAGCTGGGTGGTTAGGGTTGTGCTCTCAGGAATAAAGTAGGCTTCTTCGGCAAAGCGCTTAATCGCGTTGGTGGTGACTGTCTCGGAGCGCAGTAAATGATTGGCTTTACGGGCATGGAAAATACCAACGATATTGTTGATGTCGCCTTCGTAGAGTGGCTGTCGAGTATATTCAGAGGACAGAATATTACTCAGCAAATCATCAATGCTGTCTTCCAGATCCAGACCCTTTACTTCGTTGCGGGGAATCATGATGTCTTCGACCGTAACATTCTCTAGATCAAGGATCGCTTTAAGCATGCCTTGGTTGTCGCCGGAAAGTTTATGCCCAGAGATATCCACCAGAGACTTAAGTTCTTCATTATCCAGCGCATCATCGCGGTCTTTCTTGGGATCAAAGCCCAGTAGAGAGATAAGCGCGTTGGTCAGGCTGTTAACCGCCCACACCAGTGGTGTTAGCAGTTGCAGCATGGGTTTTAAAATATGGCTGGCTTTAAAGGCAAACCATTCGGGATTCTGTGCGGCAATGGTTTTTGGGGTGACTTCGGAGAAGACCAGTACAGCGATGGTCAATGAGGCTGTGGCTACCCAGGGAGCAGCGGCTTCACCGACATAAATAATGGCCAGCATGTTGGCGATAATGGCCGCGAAAATATTGACGGCGTTATTGCCAATCAAAATAAGACCAATAAGGCGATCCGGCATGGCAAGCAGCTTGGCAGCTCTGCGCGCACCAGAACTTTTTTTACGTTGGTGACGAAGCCGATATCGGTTTAATGACATCATGCCGGTTTCGGAGCCAGAGAAAAAAGCGGATACAGCAAGTAGTGCTACGAGTGTTAACCACAACACCCAGGGGTGGGAACCGTCCAAGGATAGGAACCTCTATAGTTTCGGCAGAATATGTTGAAGTAGTTTGCGCGCTTTAGCAATAGGATTTTTTACTGGGTGAGAATAAATTCTAAGACGATCTTACTGCCAATGTAGCCCAGCAAAATCGCAATAAAACCCGCCCAGGTCCAGCGAATGGCCTTATTACCCCGCCAACCACGATTATGACGACCCCATAGAAGGATGGCATAAACAGCCCAGGCGACAATACTAAAGGTAACCTTGTGCACAAGCTGCTGGGCAAATAGGTCATCAAAGAACAGAAAACCGCTGACTAATGAGAGGGTCAGTAATATTTCTCCGGCCCAAATCAACTCAAACAGCAATGTCTCCATGGTTTGAACCGGGGGCAGGGTGCGCATCAGAATATTCTGGTGCTTATGTTTGAGTTGCCAGTCTTGGTAACCAGCCAGTAGCGCCTGCAATGCGGCGATGGCCAGTAGGCTGTAGGCGAGAATAGAAATAAGTACATGGGCCTGCATTGGACCAGACATAAGTGCAGGAGGCTTGCTGCTGGGGCTAACTAGCGCCGCCAGTAGGCACAGAGCGGAGAGAGGTAATAGCGCTAGGTATAGACTGTGCAGTGGCTTTTTAAGGCCGCTGACGAACACTAGGACATTGATCACCAGTGCCAGCAGAGCAAGTATCTTGAATAGGCTTAGATCCAGACCGCTTTCAACCAATAACAGCCCGGCTATTGCCAGCCCATGCAGACAGATACCGATGCCAGTGATGGTCTGTAATGAAATTGGATTAAAGTGGGGGTCTTTGCGCAGCTGCATAAGGTGGTAAACCAACCCAATCATGTACGCAGCAATTGCAGCAAAACCCAGTATGGAGCCTGTCATCTGATAAATTCGCTAATTAATTTCAATGAGTGTGGCATATTCAAGACACAGGGTGAAGAGCAGGGCAAAATTATTGCTATAATGCCGCCCTAAAATGAACCGCCGGAAGTTAACAGCATGGCCATGTTTGAAAATTTAAGTGATCGCCTCTCCCAGAGCCTTAAGAAAATCTCTGGTAAAGCCAGTCTCAGTGAAGCCAATATAGAAGAAACATTGCGCGAAGTGCGCATGGCGCTGCTTGAAGCAGACGTCGCGCTTCCTGTGGTCAAAGACTTTGTTGAGTTGGTTAAAGAG
Source organism: gamma proteobacterium HTCC2207 (assembly GCA_905182245.1). Classification (GTDB taxonomy): domain Bacteria; phylum Pseudomonadota; class Gammaproteobacteria; order Pseudomonadales; family Porticoccaceae; genus HTCC2207. Next base: position 3,958 of record CAJJAS010000105.1, read on the forward strand.
CGTGCGCTGGGTAAAGAGGTTAATAGTAGCCTTAACCCAGGTCAGCAATTCCTGAAGATCGTTCAGGCCGAGCTCGAGCGTGTGATGGGGGAGAAAAATGAATCCCTCAACCTAGCTCAGCAACCCCCAGCCATTATTTTAATGGCCGGCTTGCAGGGTGCGGGTAAAACCACCTCTGTTGCCAAGCTATCTCGCTATCTGAGCGAGCGCGAAAAGAAAAAGGTTATGGTGGTCTCTGCGGATGTGTATCGTCCAGCGGCCATAGAGCAGCTTAAAACCCTGGCTGCTGAAGTTGGCGCGGTATTTTTTCCCAGCGATCCCAGCGAAAAGCCAGTAGCCATTGTTAAGGCGGCTATTGCGGCGGCTAAAACTAGCTTTGTTGATGTACTTATTATTGATACTGCCGGTCGCCTGGCTATCGATAATGAAATGATGGCCGAGATTAAAGAGGTTCATAAGGTCGCCAATCCGGTTGAGACCTTATTTGTTATCGACGCCATGATTGGTCAGGATGCCGTGAATACGGCTAAAGCCTTTAATGAAGCGCTGCCACTGACCGGTGTGATTTTGACCAAGGTCGATGGCGATGCTCGCGGCGGTGCTGCGCTTTCTGTCAGGCACATTACTGGCAAGCCGATTAAATTCCTCGGTGTGGGCGAAAAAGTAGATGCCCTCGAGCCGTTCCATCCCGAACGTATTGCGTCGCGCATACTGGGTATGGGTGATGTGCTTAGTCTTATTGAAGATGTTGAGCGCAACGTTGATAAGAAAAAAGCCGAAAAACTGGCTCAGAAAGTCGCCAAGGGAAAGAGCTTTGACCTTGAAGACCTACGTGATCAGCTTCAGCAAATGAAAAACATGGGCGGTATGGCCGGCTTGATGGACAAGTTGCCCGGTATGGGCAATATGGCGCAGATGGCCCAGCAGCCGGATATGACCAGCCAATTTGGCCGTATGGAACATATTATTGATTCCATGACGCCGAAAGAGCGCCGCAACCCCGATATTCTCAATGGCTCGCGCAAGCGTCGCATTACCGTTGGCTCTGGCACCAGTATTCAGGATCTTAACCGTCTGCTAAAACAGCACAAGCAAATGGGTAAGATGATGAAAAAAATGAAGGGCAAAGGCATGCAGAATATGATGCGTGGCATGGGCGGTATGGCGCCTTCTGGGGGTGGTTTGCCTCCCGGTATGTTCCCGCGCCGCTAGGTTAGAGCCAAAGGCCTGTTGTTACAGGCTTTTGGATAGAAAATCCCACTGCATAAAAGCTGTGTATTTTCCTTTAAAGTGGTTTCCTTTCATTTCCTTTTGACGTAACATACCGCGCCTCTCGTGGGGGTCCCGCTATGTTGTTTATTATTGTTGCGTGGCACATGGTTAGGTACTTAATTAAGCATCAAGTTTGGCGATAATGCCGCTTGAACACAGGATTTCAGTAAATGGTAACAATTAGATTGGCTCGTGGCGGCGCAAAGAAACGTCCCTTTTACCACATCACAGTCTCTGACTCGCGTAACGCTCGTGATGCTCGTTACATTGAGCGTATTGGCTTTTTTAACCCAGTTGCCCGCGGTGCCGAAGAGCGTCTGCGTGTAGATCTTGAGCGTGCCACATATTGGCAGGGTCAAGGCGCACAGGTTAGCGAACGTGTTTCTGCATTGTTGAAAGAGGCTGCCAAGCTAGTAGCAGCCTAATTATAGGCACTGCAGCGTGAGTAGCTCTCTAAATAAGCCGGAAACACTTGTTGTAGGCCGGATTACAACAGTCTTTGGTGTGCGTGGATGGGTAAAAATATTCTCGTATACAGAGCAGATAGAGACATTGTTCGACTACCAACCCTGGTGGATTGATACCCCAACTGGTCGACAGCAAATTATTGTTGATGACTGGAAGCGGCACACCGATTGTTTGGTAGTACACATCAAAGGCGTAGACGATAGAGATATTGCTCGCGCCTGGTGTAACCAAGACATCTCCATTGATAAGAGCCAGCTTCCCGATTTACATCGCGAAGACTTCTATTGGTATCAGCTGGAAGGTCTTGCGGTGGTTAGTCACTTTGAAGGCCAGCAGATGCGGCTTGGAGTGGTTAAGTCGTTGTTAGAGACCGGTGCTAATGATGTGCTGGTAATCGCAGGTGACACCGACAGTATCGATAGGGAAGAGCGGTTAGTTCCCTACGTTGATCAGTTTGTGACCAAGATAGATTTGGCCACTAAAACGATCGACGTAATTTGGGATCCAGAGTTTTAAGCAACAGTTCGGGTCACAGAGGTGAAATGAATGAAAATTGCATTGATAACCCTGTTTCCGGAAATGTTTGCGGCAGTCACTGACTACGGTATAAGTAGTAGAGCTGTGAAAGACGGGTTGCTGGAGATAACCAGCTACAACCCAAGAGATTTTACCGAAGATCGTCATCAGACGGTCGATGCCAGACCCTACGGGGGTGGCCCAGGTATGGTAATGATGATCGAACCTCTACGCAGGGCGATATCAGCAGCCAAAAATTGGACAGACGAAGACCCGTTGGTGGTGTATTTATCCCCCCAGGGCAAGGTGTTAAACCAGGCAGCAGTTAATGGTTTCGCCACACAGCAGTCACTTATTTTGATTGCGGGTCGCTACGAAGGTATCGACGAACGGCTGATTCAGATGGAAGTCGATGAGGAATGGTCCATAGGTGACTACGTTCTCAGTGGTGGAGAGCTTCCAGCAATGGTTCTTATCGATGCGCTGATACGTCAGATACCCGGAGCATTGGGGCATCAAGACTCAGCAGATCAGGATTCATTTGCCAACGGCTTGCTCGACTGCCCGCACTATACGCGGCCCGAGCAACAACATGGGCAGCCGGTACCAGAGGTTTTACTCTCCGGTGACCACGAAAAAATACGACGTTGGCGTTTGCAGCAATCATTAGTGCGAACACAACAAAGAAGACCAGATTTACTGGACCGCCTGAAGCTCAATAAAGAGCAACAGGCTCTACTCAAGGAAGCGAGTGCTGCGCTGGCAGATGATAAGAACGGATAACTTATCCTCTCTGTACAGAGCTCTAAATCAGGTGGCAATGCCACCAACCAATGAAAATTGAGGAGCAAGAAATGTCGAACAAAGTATCTATCATCGCTGAGCTTGAAAAAGAGCAGATGACTAAAGAAATCCCTGATTTCAGCCCCGGTGACACAGTGGTTGTTCAGGTTAAGGTAAAAGAGGGAGCTCGCGAGCGTCTTCAGGCCTTTGAAGGTGTAGTTCTAGCTAAGCGTAACCGCCAGCTGAACTCAGCATTCACTGTACGCAAAATATCTAACGGTATTGGCGTAGAGCGTACCTTCCAAACTTACAGCCCATTAGTTGATAGCATTGAAGTTAAGCGTCGCGGTGCTGTTCGTCGTGCCAAGCTGTACTATTTGCGCGAACGTTCAGGTCGATCTGCACGTATCAAAGAGAAGTTGGGCTAAGCAATCATCGATTGCTAGCGCAGTATCAAAAAAGGCGATCCTTAGGGTCGCCTTTTTTATTGCCTGTTTTTCACCCTTAGTTGGGTTCTATCTGCGTCTAATATCATTTCTAGTCCATTTCTTGACTGTGGCCATCCATGGTCTATTCTTAATTTTGCCAGTAGTGAAAATGTGAACTACGTCACATTATTATTTTACTGGGGGGAAGGACTCTGGAGAAATGTTATGGACAATATAAGAAATCTAATTTTATCTATTCTTTTTATTACGTCAGCTGGCGCCAATGCGGCCTCGGTTGAGCTAACACTGGTCGACGTTGATCCTGGGCAAGAGATTCAACAGGTTAAAAATCGTCCCTGTGTGATTGGTGATAATTCTTGTAAAAACGATCTTGGTTATACGATTATTAACAATGGCGACGTTACCAGTGGTGAATGGGACTTGGCCAGCCCAATATATCTGGTCAGTGACATTACTACCCTAATGGGCGGCACGGCTTTCTGGGTAGGTATTGATGTTAATTTCAATGCAAACTCCAAAGAGATACTAGATTATTTCGAAGTTTGGGTGGATGGAAACAAGGTTTTCCATTATGGCACTAACGATGATTCAGGCCCCGACCTTGCTGACGGAGATCAAATTCGTAATGGCACTGGCTGGAGTGATTTTCTGCTAAAAGAAATCGATTTAGCCGGGCTCGTGTTATCCCAAAATTCTACAATACAATTTATTGCAGGGATGGATCTTGTGGCGGCCGGTCAGGAGCAGTTCTTTTTAGTTAGAACCGACTCTCCTATAGGTGAAGTGCCACTGCCCGCAGCAGCCTGGTTTTTTATAACGGGTCTGGTTGGGTTAGCCGGTATTCGCAAGCGCGGCAGCACTGAATAGACATTGCTAGTAAAACCACCTTGGCGAATAACGCTGCTCTGGTCAATAAAACGAGCTGAGCAGCAAGACGGCCCAAAGCAGTAAGGCAGCCCTGAGCGGGACCACAGCCCTGAGCGGGACCAGAGTCCTATATTTAATGTTAACTAGGTCGCATTTTCACTGATAAGGGATTCGCATAACAGAAGACTCTCGCTATACTTTTTTTGAGATACTAACGCTTGGCGTCTGTTGTAATTTATGGAAGATAACCTATCAAGGATGGTGCGTTCTAAGGACGCGAAAATAAATGCATTCTCGCGTCTTATTGATGCCGGGATCATTGGTAGTACCCTAGTTGCTCTGGTTTCCGTTCTAAAATTAGAGTGGCTTCCAAGCTACAGCTGGCTATTGCTTTCAGCCATCGTATTGTTCAGCTTTTTGACTGAATCCAGTCGCTCTTATAAATCCTGGCGAGATATCAGCATCAGCGACGAAATAATGGCTGTGGGCAGCAACTGGCTGGTGGTTGTGATTATCTTTGTCGCTATTCAAGCAACCGTTCAACCCGTCGATCTCTATAACCGCGAGATGGTTCTGTACTGGTTCATATTGACCCCTATAGAGCTTATCTCATGGCATTCCATTATGCGCATGGCACTGCGCTTTTTCCGCTATACAGGCGTTAGCGCGCAAACAGTGGCTATCTACGGGGCAACAGAGCTTGGTAGTGGCCTAGAGACGCGAATCCAGTCAATGCCCTGGGCCGGTTACAACTTTGTAGGCTTCTTTGACGACCGCAAAACCAATGGCACGCGCCGCTTTATTTCCGATCAGAGCCTGATTAAGGGCGGCTCCCAAGACCTGATTGATCAGGCCCGCGCAGGCACCATCGACACCATATTCATAACCCTGCCCCTAGCGGCAGAAAACCGTATTAAGTCATTGCTTGATGAGCTTTCCGATACCACTGTGTCTGCCTACATGATGCTGGATCTATTTAGTTTCGACTTACTGAATGCCAGCTGGCTCGACGTGCAGGGCATGCCCGCAGTGAGTATCTTTGAATCTCCCCATACCGGCCTCGATAACATTACTAAGCGCTGTCTCGATTTAGTGTTTAGCACGCTTATATTGGGCCTTATAGCCGTGCCGATGCTAGCCATCGCACTGAGTATTAAACTGACCTCCAAAGGCCCGGTAATCTTTCGCCAGCTACGCTATGGCATCGGTGGTGAATCAATCCATGTATGGAAGTTTCGCACCATGACCTCAACAGATGCCGGCGATGGCGAAGTAAAGCAGGCATGTAGATCCGATAGTCGAATTACCAAGTTGGGTCGTTTTTTACGTAAAACTTCTCTTGATGAATTACCTCAGTTTTTTAATGTGATGGCTGGAACCATGTCGATTGTAGGGCCGCGCCCCCATGCCGTTACCCACAATGAGTTTTATCGCTCGGCTATTCATGGCTATATGCTCAGGCACAAAGTAAAACCGGGGATCACAGGGCTGGCCCAGGTTAAGGGCTATCGCGGTGCGACAGATACATTAGAAAAAATGGAAGGCCGAATAAAATACGACCTAGAATATATTCGCAGCTGGTCACTGTGGTTGGATATAAAACTCATTGTTATGACAGTGTTCGTTGGTTTTACCAACAAGAATGCTTTCTGATGAAGAGACTTTAGAAACGACAGCCGTCACGGACCAAGATTCAGGTCTACAATTAGCGGTAACGGATTAACTTAATAAGAATGCAAAGGAACAGTGATCATGGACATCAAGACAACAGGCATTAAACCAATAGTTTTAAGTGTATTTCTAATATTCACCAGCACAGTAGCGGCAGTTGCGAACGCAGCACCAGCCCTAGAAGCGTACCTCTTAAATCCCGGCGACCAGCTAATGGTCTCTGTATGGAACGAAGAATCTCTAGAGCGAACCATCACTGTACTTCCCGATGGGAAAATCTCTTTTCCTCTTGTCGGCCATTTAACCGCTGCGGGTGAAACCGCCTCCGTTTTGGAAGACAAGATAACCGCCAAGCTCGATGCCTTTATCGCAGACCCCGAGGTAAACGTAACCGTTACCAATACTCGCGGTAATGTGAGCTATGTGGTTGGCAAGGTACTCAACCCCGGCCCTATTGTAATGGTGCAGGCAACGACCGTTATGCAGGCCCTAGCAATGGCCGGCGGACTCAATGAGTTTGCCTCGGCTAACTCTATCAAAATAATTCGCAGTACAGGCGAGCAGGAAACGCTCCTCAAGGTCCGCTATTCAGATCTTGAAAAGGGTAGTGACCTTTCCAGCAACCACCGGCTAGAAGCTGGCGACGTAATTGTTGTTCCATAAACAGGACGGGGTGAAATTATGAAAAAGATATGCAAGCTAATTACGATAAGCGCAGCCTCGATACTAATACCGGCTGTGGCCTCTTATGCGGGTACCTGGGTGCCAACCTGGGGCATTGGTTCAAGCGTCAACTATGATGATAATTTTTTCATGTCGGACAATGAACAGAGTACCTGGGAATATTCCGTACGGCCTGAACTATCAGCCTATTTGTATTTGCCGTATCGGCATGCAGTGGATCAAAAGAGGAGGCAGCTAATAAATATTTAAATAATGGTATTGAATTATTTAAAGCCGAAAAGTTATCTAAGGCCAGTGTGGAATTACGCAATGCACTGCAGATAGACCCGAAGCTGGCCAGTGCCTACTATTATTTGGCACTAATCTCTGAGGAGGAACAGAACTGGAAGGCGCTATTCAAAAACCTCACCAAAGTAGAGCAACTCGATAAAACCCATGTGGATGCTAGGGTCAAGTTGGGCTATTTGATGCTGCTGGCCAAACAGTTTGATTCGGCCATTGAGCGGGCTGATGGAGTGCTTGCGCTTGATCAGGATAACGCTGATGCCTTTATTATTAAGGCCTCGGCCTTTTTGGGTAAAGAACTCTATGACGTGGCCATGGAGTATGTTGATAAGGCCCTGGAGTTTGAGGGCGATCCAGTTGAGATAGCCTCGGTTCAGTCGTCTATTTTGCACAAGCAGGGCAAGTCGCAGGAGGGTCTGGCTATCTTGACTCAGATGATTGATCAGGAGGAAAAAGACTTACATCTAATATTATTGCGCACCGAAATAAATGAAGACCTCAATGATTTTGCGGCGGTAGAAGCGGATTATCGCGCCATGATCAAAAGCTACCCGAATGAGCGGGCCTTTTATCTAAAGTTGGTAAGCCTCCTCCGTGACAGTGGGAGAATGGCAGAGGCTCAGGCCGACTTGGAAAGCTATTTACGCCGTTTCCCTGATGATACTGAGGTGCGTTTGGTAATGGTGCAGCTGGTCTCAAGCAATGATGTAGAGCGAGGCGATAAGTTGCTCGATAGCTATATTGCTGCCGAACCTAAAAATACCCAGATGCGCTTTTACCGTATTAATCGTCTTATGGCTAAAAACGATCGAGTTAAGGCGCTTGTTGAACTTGAGTATATTGCCGAGGGTGATTTTGATGATCAGCAAACCTTCCGAGCAACTGCTATGAAAGCGGGCCTAAAGCTATCGGAGGGAGAGGAAGACTTAGCGCTGCAGCTGGTAAATGCGGTGCTGGAAAAGGGCAACCATTTTGAGCAGGCTCTATTGGTTCGTGCGGGTTACTACATTGTTCGTGAAGATATTGAGGCTGCGGTTAATGACCTCAGAGTGGTGCTAAGGAATAATCCAGAATCAGAGCGGGCACTGGTGATGTTGGCCAATGCCTATGTCACATCGGGGTCTAATCAGCTAGCTGATGATACCTTTAGAAAGGTGTTAGATATTAACCCTGGTAATGTTCAGGCGGCGGTTCCGGTGATTAAAAGCCTCCTTCAAAAAGAGGACTCCGACCGCTCGGAACGGGTGATTGAAAATGCACTAGTCCATTCACCTGACAATGCGATTTTACTGTCGATACTGGCCCAGATTAAGTTGTCGAACCAAGATATTGAAGGGTCTCAGCAGGTTATATCGCGAATCGAAGCAACAGGGCGGAATCCTGCGTTTGGACATTATTTATCTGGCCGAGCACTTCAGTCTCAGGGTAAGTATCAAGAGGCTATTGAAGATTACAAACAGGCTCTAGCAATCAACTCTGACCTTAATCGCGCGCTAGAAAGTCTGGCTTCGTCCTATCATCGCCTCGACAAGCAGGCGGAGCTTCTTGCCTACCTCAAGGCTTTCAGTGTCAAAAATGTAGACAATGTCGCCGCTTACTCGGTGATGGCGACAGTCTATCGCCAGCGTAAAGACTATCAGTCGGCCATTAGCGCGCTCCAGTCTGGATTACAGCGAGACCCTGAGTGGGTGCAAGGCTACAGTGCTCTGGCGGGTAATTATCTGGCTATGGGTGACAATGAGTTAGCCATAGACGCCTACAATAAGGGGTTGTTGCTCGTACCTGACAGTAGTTTATTGAAGATGTTGTTGGCGTCGGCCTATGAGAAGTCTCAGGTCTTTGGTAAGGCAATGTTGCTCTATGAAGATGTGTTGGCGATAAACCCTGATCATGATGCAGTGATTAATAACCTTGCTAGTCTGCTGACGGATCAGTTTGCTTCGCCTGCTAATATAAAGCGAGCGGTGGCATTAACCGAGCGCTTTGCGGACTCTGACCAACCGTATTTTGTAGATACCTATGCCTGGGCGCTGGTTAAGTCAGGTTTACCTGAAGCGGCCGAGCCATTATTTGCTAAGGTGACAGCAATTGCGCCTTCTGTGGCTGTCTTCCATTATCACCGCGGCGTTGGTCTAAAACAGCAGGGCAAAGAGCAGGAGTCCAAGCAGGCTCTAATTCTGGCTCAGCAAGCACTGTCTGGCGAGGATCGGTTAAAAGACCTTATTGCACAGGAATTAACCAGCTTTTAAGGGGTTATTCCCGTCTCTGAGCTATGAAATTTAAGGGAGTTTCGGTCACTGATCGACGCTCCCACAGGTCAGCCTAGGCGGGCTCTCCAGAGAAAAAGTCAAAGATAAAAAAACCCGAGTTCTATGCGTTAATGCATTGGCAGAGGCCAGTCTATTGTTTGTTGTTGGATAAAAAGGCAAACTAGCATTTCATCGGGCAGGGATCGCTTGCATGAATCTCCCATACGGAAGTGAACACAAGGAATGAAACATGCACGTTCTCATCGTAGATGATCATGCTTTCGTTTGTGTTGGTCTAAAAGCGACACTAAGCGAAGAGTTTAAGAACATCGAAGTGACCACCACTGATCATGGTGACACTGCGTTAACTATTCTCGCCAAAAATACCATTGATCTGGCGATCGTCGATCTATTTATGCCCGGTGGTGCAGGGGGCTTTAACTTTATTGAGATGCTCTGCGAAAGCTACCCGAAGCTCCCCCTAATCGTACTATCCGCCTCAGAAAATCCTGCACATATTCGTAAATGTCTCGACTTTGGCGTAGCTGGATTTGTGACTAAATCAGCCCCTAAAGATGCCCTGTTTGATGCTATCGCCAAGGCGATGGTCGGAGAGCGGTATGTTCCTGCGTCACTCATCGACTCAATGCCAGAGGTGGCTAGGGTTATAGATGAGGTGGATTCTGGTGCCGATCTGGAAATTATCGCTGGATTGGTTACTCAGCGGCAGATGGATATTTTGCTACGTATTACCCTGGGTCGATCCAACAAACTAATCGCCCGTGAACTCGACCTTTCTGAGAATACAGTGAAGGTTCATGTGAGTGCTATGTTGAGAGCGCTGGGCCTAAGTAATCGTACTCAGGCGGGTATTTTAGGCCAAAAGTTGGGGTTATCTGAAACCTCAGTATCCCTTAAATAATATTTACTAAAGCCATTTCCCAATATTAGTTATAGGTAAAACATGTCCATAAAAACTATAAAAAAATACAGTGTAAATCTGCTCTTGCCCGTTGCGTTAGTAATGCCGGTCTTGTCGGCGGCACAGGCTATGGTTACTGAAGACGACCTTCTGGGCGATATTCAGATGGTTCACAGTGTTACCCATATGGACCAAACACTACCAGAAACACCTGCCTCGGTGACTATTATTGATCGACGTATGATCGATGCATCACCCGCCCTCGATGTGGTTGATTTATTAAGGCTGGTTCCCGGTTTACAGACCTATTTTGTCAATGCCAACCGTCCTGGTGTTACCTACCATACATTGGGGACTCCCTATCCGCGTCGACTCGAGGTGAAGGTCGATGGGCGCTCTGTTTACGAGGCACTTTTTTCCTCAGTGGAATGGAATACTTTAGGGGTGCATCTAGACGATATTGATCATATTGAAGTAGTGCGCGGCGCCAATACCTCTGCTGATGGCAGTAACGCGTTTCTGGCTTCGATTAATATTATTACCCGTTCACCGCTGTTAGATAAGGGTTGGAATCTTAGGAGTCATGCTGGTGGTAATCACATTCGTAATGGTTCGTTGAGTTACGCAGGATCGGTGGGCGAAGTAAGCCACCGTACCAGCCTGAGCTTTCGAAGTAATGATGGGTTTGATGATTTTGGCGATACCGCACTTGATGATGGGGCAGAGACCATTACTTTTGGCTTTAAAGGCCTGTGGACACCTAGCGCCAGTGATAGCCTGGAGTTCAAACTGGGGATGAGCAACAGTAATATTGGTGTCGGTACCTTCGTGTCGTCTCGCCCCGGCATAGGCACGGATCCCCGCAAGATAGATGTGCAATATCAGCACATGCAATGGAATCATTTAACGGACGAAGGTAACAAATACGAATTTATTGCTTACCACAATGTTTTAAAAATGACCGACATTACCCAGCCAGTTAGTCTTTATGGGGCGCTATCAGTCTTTCCCGATGGCCATCCGGTAAAAACGGCACTTCTTCAATTACCAGATAAGGTGATTATTAATGCCGAGAGTTACGGTCGTTCTGCGAGGGTACATACAGAATTTCGAGCAATATTTAATCAATGGGATGATTTTCGTGGGGTAACTGGCATTGCTTTCAGAAACGATCGCGTTTCCAGTGATACTTTATTTGATGGGTTGGGTAGTGTTAGTGAAAAGACCTATCGCGCCTATTCAAATGTTGAATGGACCGCTACCGATCGCATCGTACTTAATGGCGGTGTTGTCGCGGAAAATGATGACACAGGCACCTTTACTTCCTACCGTGTCGCGAGTAACTTTCGGCTGGCCGAAAATCAAGCGTTACGATTGGCATTCAATCGCGGCTATCGTGCGCCAACGCTCCTTGAAAGTAATCAGGTCAGCAATGTTCGCTACGACGCAAATTTGATACTCGATATGAGTGTTATTGCCGATCCTGATATCACCCGGGAAGAGCTGTCGAGTTCAGAAATTGGCTATACAGGTTCTTTTGCTAACTCTAGTATCACCTTTGATCTCAGGGTTTTTCGTGAAGAATTAAGAGATGTTATTGATGAACGCCGAGAACAGTATCCGGATGTAGATCAACAGATAAACATTCGTGACAACACAGATACTATTAGTGTCGAAGGTGTTGAGTGGCAAGCTCAGTATCGCCCCAGCCATAAAGTATTAGTTCATGCTAACTACAGCTATGTTAAATCTGGTGGTGAGACGCTATATAGAAGCACGCCAAATGTTGAATATCGTGATCTTGGTGGTCTTTCGCCGGGCCCCGCTGCCGGATTACTCATGAGCTACATGACTGATGGTGGGGTAAGCCTTAGTACTATGGTTAATTACCAGTCGCCGATGACGCATCCTTCCGGCTCTAAGTTAGAGGGCTACACGCGTGTTGATCTTAAGGCGATGAAAAAATTCAGCTTAAATAACTCCCCAGCAGAGTTATCGTTTATCGTGCAAAACGCTGGCACGGATTATTTTGAGTTCTATGAAAGTAATGCCTTTAAGACCCGCTATGTCATTGGGCTTAAATTAGGTTTCCCCTAAGCCATGACAGCCTTTCTCTATTCAAATAGTAAGCGCTGTTGCTCCTGACATGATGCCTCTAGCGATTCTGCATAGACTTCGTTGTTTGATTAAATCTCAAGCAGTCTGCATCGCTATACTTTTTTTAATCATGCCTTTAATGAGTTCTAGTTCTGTGTATGCGGAGTCGGATTTAAAGACGAGCCGCGTACTGTTCGTTACCAGTAAGAAAACAGCTATTTATACTCAAGTAGTGGATTTGGTGAAGGGTAATTTACGGAACCAGCAAGCTAATAGCTACCAGTTTACTGTAGTGTTGGGAAAGTCCTTTGCAGATGCCCAGATAAACTTTTCCCCCGACCTTATTGTTACTGTCGGTGCAAGCGCGTCTGAACTTGTCATGAAAGAGAAACCTGTCCAGCCAGTGTTGGCGGTATTGATTACTGACAGCGCCTTTGAAATTCTGGCGAATAAATACTACGGCTCCAAAGCGGGCGCACATGCAGCACAGGTATCGGTTATCTGTTTGGATCAACCGATCGAGCGCAGTATTAAACTGGCTAAGCTGTTAGTCCCAGAGGCAAAAATTGCCGGAATAATGACGGGTCCTTCCTCGCAGAAAAATTCTGCAGAGTTTGCCGAGCATGTTGTAGCGGCGGCAATGACTCCTAAGTTGGTTAATATCGAATTGACGGACAACCCGATTCATAAGTTGGAGCCTATTATCAGGGACAGCGATGTGTTTATTCCGGTCCCGGATAATCGCCTCGTAAACATTGCGACGGCAAGGTGGGTTTTACAGCTTAGTTTTAGATACCAAATCCCCGTTATTGCTTATTCAAAAACCTATCTGGATGCGGGTGCCACGGCGGCTATTTTTTCTTCGGTTGAGAATGTTGCCAAGCAAACCTCTGAATTTATTACAGATGAAAAAATGCGTATTGAAGCTGGGGCTCATATGCCTGCTTATTACTCGATCAAGTTTAATTATTCAGTGGCCGGCAACCTGAATATCGATTTAAAGACCGAACAATTTTACCGTAACAAACTACAGGCTGATTCGGAATGAGAGATAAGAGAAAGTTATCCAGCATTCATGCCCGTCTTCTATTGACGACACTGATACCTCTCACCTTACTGAGTTTGATGTTAGGTTGGTACATAATTACTAGTCAGCGGGCAGTGTTACTGAGTAACCTTCACGATACTGGCAGAGTAGCAGCCCAGCAAATGGCTTCTAATGCAGAGTTTGCCCTGTTCTCTGGCAACCAATCTATGCTTGAAACATTGGGATATTCGATTCTCGATATCCCGTCAGTGTCAGGCATTATTTTTTATAATGAGATCGATGAAAGTACGGTTCGAATAGGCAATATTAATCTATCGGCCAAACGGATGCCTGAGTCCTTTGGTAGAGACCTGCCCTTTTTTAGCGATAGTTATTGGTATTTTTATGCGCCTATTACCATTAATGGCATTCCTATTATGGACTACGACGAGGTGGGCCAATCCGACCCGGAATCTCTCGGCTGGGTGTTGGTGGCGCTTACAGATCAGATACTCTTAGAGGAACAGAAAGAGGCTATTTTTGGCGCACTGGTGGTCACTACGCTGAGTTTACTCGTCGCCGCCTGGTTATCTATGCGAATTGGCCGCAGTATTTCACGGCCCGTCGAGAGTCTTACGGACATTGTTGAAGTGATGGAAGCTGGCGCTCTTGATTCCTTGGCGACAGAAGATGGGCCCTTAGAAATTCGCAAGCTTGCCTATGGCATTAATCAGCTGGCTACTAGCGTTAGAGAATCCAATGTGCGCATGCAAAGCGAAATAGCCAGGGCCACGGCGCAGCTGCAGATTACATTGATAGAACTCGAAGAGGCCATGGAAGCTCAGGATCAGTTCCTAGCCAGAATGAGCCATGAGTTACGAACGCCTTTAACGGCTGTGATTGGATTTTCTAAGCTGTTAGCTAAAGAAGAAGATGCCAGCAAGCGTAAGGAGCATCTGCGCGTTATTGATAGTTCGTCAACCATGCTGCTAACAATGATTGATGATATTTTGGAGTTTTCTAAAGCCCATCTGGGCGGCTTTACCCTGGAGAAAAGAAATTTCAATATGGATCAGTGGTTTACTGATTTGGTCGCTATCCATCGGCCCAGCGCGGACGCAAAGAATATCGACTTAACCTGCAATATTGCCGATGATGTGCCAAGAAACCTGTGTGGCGACCCAGTGCGCCTGGCGCAGATTGTAAGCAACCTAATAAGCAATGCACTTAAATTTACCGATAAGGGTTTTGTGACCGTCGATATCCAGTGCCAAGCCGCTGAAGATAATTACGTAGTGCTTGAATGCTCTGTGTCTGATTCAGGAAAAGGTATTGCCGCCGACAAAATTCCAATTTTATTTGACCCTTTCGCTCAGGAAGATACCTCTATTAATCGCCGCTTTGGTGGCACAGGTTTGGGACTCGCGATCTGCAAGCGTCTGGCGCAGACCATGGGCGGTGAGATCAAGATTGAGAGTGAAGAGGGTAAGGGTTCAGTCATTAGTTTTACCTGCCGGCTCTATGAAGTAGATGAGTCAATACTGGAAAACAGTGATGGTGCAATGCTGACCGAAAAAGTTCTGGCCGGCGTTACTGTTTTATTGGCAGAAGATAACCCCTTTAATCAGAAATTAATCGTCAAACTTTTACGCGGCTATGGTGCGGACTGTTTAGTGGCAAATAACGGCCTTGAAGCTATTGAAATTGCCGGTGACCTCCATGTGGATGCGGTACTTATGGATATTCATATGCCGGTGGTGGACGGGGTCACAGCCTGTGAGTCGATTATGCAGCAATCGGGGGAAAGTCCTCCCATTATTGGACTGACCGCTGATATTACGCCGATGGAGCAGCAGCGCATGTTGACCGCGGGTGCTGTGAGTGTGCAATCTAAGCCTGTTGACGAAGTAAAGCTGGTTAATAGCATTTTAAAATCTCTAAATGATGTCAATGTAATCAGCGAAAATACAGGGGGCGGGCTCTTGGCGTCGGTGATTCCAGTCGAAGAGCTAAAGGCGGCACTCTATGACAATCTCGATAAACTTGACCTGCAGTTGAGATCCGGTGAGAAAAGCAGTCAGAGACAGATTATTCACGACCTTATGGGCCTTTGCGGGCTCTATGGTATGGGTGAGCTTAGGGAGCTGGTATTGCAGTTTAGAGCGTCTTACGGCACCTCAGAGTCTGAGGATAACATTAAGAAGGTACAGGATATTCGTCAGCACATCGAAGGCTATTTGGTAACAGACTCCAACAAGGCCTAATTTTTTCTGCATCTGCATTGTAACTAATACTTTAGTACTAACTCGTCAGTGTAATTTCTTTTATCTTCGTACTGCATTATCTTATACATAAGTTGACCCCTTGGCATGATGCTTTAACAGGGACTTTACTGGTAAAAATACACAGACCTACACTGCTGTAAGAAAGACGGTACTGAGAGGCAGGATGTTTACAGAGCTTAGTTGACAGGGAGTTGACTACAAAGGATAGATGCTCAGTCAGTTACTTTATTTCGTTTGCTACCAGTTGTGCAGTACAGACGACTTGAAAGTCGTGCGCCACGGAAGGCGCGGGTCAATCCCTTCTTTTTATGTGATGACATTTTTTGACATTACATTGTTTTAGGCACTAAGGTTTTTAGTTCGAGATTTATTGATTCCATTCAGTTTTTTGAGCCTCGCTTCGGGAGGCTTTTTTTATGTCGATGTAACCTCATTATCAATCTAAGGTTATCGAGCCTAGTGCAGGGTCGATAACCTTTTCGGCGATTTTCTTTTACTCGTCGAGCTATAAGACATAGACTAAGCAGAATACGCAGTTAAATGTTCACTAGGCTTTCAGCCAAGCAAAAATTATGTCCAAAAAAAGCAAAAATTCTGAT
>CAJJAS010000106.1 GCA_905182245.1 gamma proteobacterium HTCC2207
GCGGCTAGAGCCTAGCCCATACGCATCAGAGTACAGATTTTGTTGCCAGCAGGATCACGCAGATAAGCTAGGTACATACTGCCCTGTGCGCCGCCGTCTCGAACACCAGGTGCATCTTCGCAATCGGTTCCGCCGTTAGCTAGACCCGCAGCATGCCATGCATCGCCCTGTTCTGTGCTAGTTACATTAAAGCCAATGGTGCTGCCATTGCCATTACAGGCTGGCTGACCATCGATAGGAACACTCAAAGCAAAAACAGCGTTTTCACCAAAGTAAAAGCATCGGCCCTTGGGATCGATCATGCCGGGCTTGTAACCCAGTTCACCAAGAATTGCATCGTAGAATTTTTTTGACTCGTCGATGCTGTTAGCACCGATCATGATATGACTAAACATAGATTTCTCTTCGAAGGTTAAGGAATAAATACAGTAATTTGTTAGGCGGGAAGTATTGTTATTTTTATCTCCCCTGCAAGATCAGTTTGCTATAGATATACCGCTATAGCAATACCACGACCCATCATGGGGCAGCAGACTGGTTAAGAAAATCGGTAATACTTGGCCCTACAATGCTTGGCTGCATATAGGTAATATTGTGCCCACCCTTTTTAATAGTGAGCAGCTGCGCCTGGGGGATCGCCTGCAACAGTTGCTCAGTACCCTGATAGAGCACCGTTGAATCATCGGTGCCCCAGATTGCGAGGGTAGGAATACCTCGCTCACCCACAGCGGCAAAGGCCTCCTGTGCATTAAACATATTAAAGTGCCTGAGGGTGGACAGCAGAGATTCGACGTAGCCCTTGTAGGCTAGTTGCCTGCCAACCTGCTGCACAAAGTCGGTTTTGGAGATCGCCAGAGGATCATTGAGATTTGCCATCTTAGCCTCGGTGACATCGCTGACCAGCATCTTCTTAACAAACATATGCCCGAGCCATTCACCCACTAAGGGCATGATGGCAAAACGATTAGAGGCCTGCTGCTGTTCTTGCTCAGCCGTCATAAATCCCGCTGGCGCAATAAGGGTTAATGTTTTAACACTGCTGGGGTAGCTTTGCGAGAAATGGCCGGCCACTGCACCACCCATAGAGTAACCCACCAGATGCACAGGCTGAGATACCTGCTGGTGGAGCAATAATTCTTTTAGGGATTCAACATAGAGAGCTTTGTCATACTTAACAGTGGGCCTTGCAGACAGGCCTCTGCCGAAATGATCGTAGACTAACACCTGATAGCCAGCCTCCAGAAGAAAGGTTTTGACTCCATCCCAGACAAAGTGTGGCGTGGTAAAACCATGCACTAAAACAACCGTTTCGCCATTTTGACTCTCAGCTTCGGGGCTATACCAGCGGTAATAAAGATTGCCCTGACTCAGCTCCGCCCAGGCGCCCTGTGCAGGTAAATCTGCTGCGGTGATCTCTTTGAGATCATAGGTTTTAATTATATAGGGTAAGGCTATTAACCCTACCAGCCCCGCCAGTACTAAAATCAAAAAACCAAGCTTCATTATTTTCTCCCTACCCTTTATTGCGAGGTACCATGATCAATAATTCTAATGTAGCCCCGTACACCTTGAGCATAGTCTGCGACAGAAATTCGCTCGTTGGTGCCGTGAAAACCCGTCAGTAGTTCGGGGGTCAGACGAATGGGGTTAAAGCGATAGGCATTGTCTGCCACTTTGCCATAGTGGCGACTGTCAGAGGCAGCAACCATCAATCCCGGCGTCACTACAATATCGCCGTACACTTCACGCATGCTTTGTCCGATCAATTCAAACCCTGGGGCATTCCAGTCAGATACCGCCGAGGCATCGGCACCCCCACGATTGCGAACAGCAACACTGTCACTTGAAACCAGGTTGCTCACATAGGCCTCAACGCTATCTACGGAATCTCGCGGATGAATTCTAAAGTTAACCGTCGCCACGGCCTCAATCGGCAAGACATTGGTTTTAACGCTGCCAGCGAGCATGGTTGGCGCCGTTGTGGTGCGCAGCATGGCATTGGTGGTGGCTGCATTACTTAGCTGATTCTCAATCAGGCTGCCAAACAGCCATTGGTTGGCAAATAGAGCCTTGGTTCCAAAGGGCATATAGCGGCTGATATTGTCGAACATTTCGGCACCCAGCCCCTCCAGGCCTCCGGGGAATGGGTTCTGGTGCAAGCTAACAATTGCCTGAGCTAAATCAGATACAGCAGTGTCTTTGGGTGGCATAGACGAGTGACCACCTGCACCAGTGGCCACTATATCCAGAGTAACACTACCCTTCTCAGCAACATTAATGGTCGCTACCACCGTGGTTACCCCAGGGATAATGCCGTCAAACACAAAAGACCCTTCGTCCAGAGACCAAGCCAACTGCACATCTTGGGACGCCAGGTAGTCAACAACGGCTGCTGCTCCCTCGGAACCACCAATCTCTTCGTCATGGCCAAAGCTCAGATAGACTGTTCGGGTAGGCTGATGTCCCGACTCTAGTAGATAGGTAACCGCTTCAAGAATACCCAGCACACCACTCTTATCGTCGAGCGCGCCACGGCCCCAGATAATGCCGTCGGCAATAACACCCGCAAAGGGCGGATGCTGCCATAGGTCTTCTGAGCCGGGAATTACGGGTACCACATCGTAATGGCCCGTCACCAAAATAGGCGGCAGAGAAGTATCGGAGCCCACCCAGCGATACAGCATGCTGTCATTGAGCATGGTCAGTTCTAGGCGCTCGTTAAGTAGAGGATAGCTGGATTTCACCCATTCAATAAAACCCGTGAACTGAGTGCGGTCTTTAAGATCGGAAGATTGGAAGGAGACAGTCTGGAATTGAATAGACTCAGATAAGCGCTCGGCCAGCACCGCTTCATCAAGCTGTATGTCGACCTGATCTTCCGCCACAAAGATTGGCGGCTGATGCATGAGCGTACGGACCACCACCACGACTGCTAATAATAAAAATAGCCCAAGGCTACCTATCAATAAACGCTTCATAAACTTCCCCAATAATAATCAGTAATGCCGTTTAGGCGATCCTGTTTAAACGATGGTTTATACCACCTTGTTTTGTAGCATCCCAAGATACGTTGTATAAGTCAAAGCATGAAAAAACCGCTTTCAACACTCGGGGCTATAGGCCGTAAAAGTATCCCCTAAGCGCACCATCAGCTAGCACACATCTACTCATTAACAAATAACCCCAATATTTCGATAATAGTCATGTATAGCAGTGTCTAAGCGCTTTAATTGCTAGCTATAACGCATAAGCATTGATACAGTTCGCGCGCTTTTTAATAGGCATAGAAAAATTATTAAATAACGATTAGGCGCTACTCAGCGCAGATCAATTACAAGGGTATTATTAATGAACAAATCTACACTCAGTTTACACACCGCTGCAGCAACATTGGCAATGTTCGCCAGTGCTTCAGTGCTATCACAAAACTTAATTCTCGAAGAAATTATCGTCACTGCGACCAAACGTGTTGTAGGACTCCAAGAAGTACCCATTGCCATCTCAGTAATGAGCGGCGCAGAGATCAGCGAAAAAGGGCTGACTAAGATGGAAGATCTAGCCATGTACATGCCCAACGTACATGTTGCTGAAGCAAGTGCTGGTACCCAGATGTTTATCCGTGGTATTGGTTCAGGTGTTAACTACGGCTTTGAACAGTCGGTTGGTACCTTTGTTGATGGCGTTTACTTTGGTCGCGGCCGCAGTGCTCGTGGCAAGTTCCTCGACATTGAACGTGTTGAAGTCCTAAAAGGACCACAGTCCACTCTGTTCGGTAAAAATACCGTTGCCGGTGCACTAAACATTACTACTGCCCAGCCCACTGAAGAGTTTGAAGGCTATGTATCTGCTGGTTACACGACTGAGCTAGAAGCAATGACTATCACTAGCATGGTTTCAGGCCCACTTAGCGATACAGTTCGCGGCCGTTTGGCTGTGCGCGCCTATGATGATAAGGGCTATGTAGAAAACCTAGCCGCCAATGGCGTCGATGGCCCACAGAACGAAAGCGTCTATGTTCGAGGCACTCTGGCTATTGATCTTAATGAAGATTGGACTGCCACCATTAAAGCCGAAAACGGTTATGTGGATATTATTGGTCGCCAAGAACTTATTTCTGAGACTAACGCTGCAACTGGCCCATCAGCGGCACTCTATGGCTCACCCTTGGGTTCAACAAATTTTGCCGCTGGTTTTGGTTACACAACCTACGAACAAAATGTTGATGACCTACCTTTATTTGATGACACCGAATCCAACATCTTTCAGGTAACTCTGGATGGTACTTTTGCGGAACATGGCGTCAAAATTGTCTTGGCTTCTACCGATTACGAGTTTACCAACAGCTTGGATTCTGACTACAGCCCATTAAAACTGCTTAACCGTGGCCGTAATGAAGAGCATGAGCAGCTAAGTGCCGAGTTTATTATTAGTTCGCCTAGCGATGATAAGTTTGAATATCTTGCGGGTGGTTTTTATCAGCAAGAAGACCTGTCTAACGCCCGTTACACCCATGTTGATATGTCTGCTGTTGGACCGTTACAGGCTGGTGTATTTGGCCAGTTGAACACAGCCAATCCAGCACTAGGCGGCGCAAGTTTTGCCGGAATGTTCCTCGGTGGAAACTTAGTGCCAGCGACTGACAGTGGTATCTTAGATGCAACAGCACGCAGCTTCTTCAGTCAAGATGCTGAGAGTTGGTCTGTGTTTGCCGAGGGTACTTACAACCTAAGTGACACCCTGCGCGTTACCGCTGGCTTACGCTATTCGGAAGACGAGAAAGAGATGTCCAAGCGCGGTACAGTTGGCTACATTGACCCGACCGCAGCAGCCTCTACCTTAGTACCAGCTCAATTAGCCGCAGTCTACGGTTCGGCACTTAAGCTCGCCACTGTTCACTCTTACACAAGAGACCGTAAAGAAGATCATGTCACTGGCCACGTTAACGTGCAGTGGGATATGACTAACGATGCAATGGTCTACCTAGAGTTGGGCAACGGCTATAAAGCTGGCGGATTTGACGAAGATAACGGTATGGGTCGTCAAGTTGAGACTCTTAATGGCGTTAGCGATGATCTGGCCGACTTTGAAGATGAGTCAGTAGACACAATTGAAATTGGTGCCAAAATCAATCTTGCCGATGGTCGTGGCCGTTTGAATATCGCTGCTTTCTCAAGCACGTACGAAGATGTTCAGGTCTCTACCTTTGACGGCAATGCCGGCTTTGTAGTGGGCAACGCTGCTGAGTCTGAGGTTCAGGGTATCGAAGCAGATGTTCTTTACCGTCTGACTGAAGAGCTGACGCTTAATGGTGCATTTGCCTACCTTGATGCGACTTATAAGTCGTTCCCAGGTGCTGGCTGTACTAATGCTCAGTCCATCGCAACACCTACTGGCTGTGTTCAAGACCTCACGGGTAAGCCCTTGCAGTTTGCGCCAGAGCACACTGCTAACGTTGGTGTAACCTATGAGACCGAACTGTCTTCAGGTTTGTTGTTAAGTGCTGGTTTAGACTATAACTGGACTGACGACGTGGTTGTTTCAGCTGACTTGGATGATAACTTAGTTCAGAAAAGCTATGGCAAACTTAACGCACGCATCTCCTTGGCTGGCAATGATCAGTGGCAGGTTTCATTAGTGGGCAAGAACATCACTGACGAAGCGACCTTTATGTGGGGCAACGATATCCCATTAGGTTCTTTGGGATTCAAAGGCTCTTACTTTAAGCTGATTGATCCACCGCGCACTGTTGAATTATCGGCTCGCATGAACTTCTAATAAGAACCACCTGTAAAAAGTACTTTTTAGAAGCTCAACTTAGAAGCTCAACGAAAAACCGCGGCACCGGCCGCGGTTTTTTTATGCCTACTATTTACCGACCAAACCTTTTTCAAACATGTTCAGGGCTTTATTCCCAAAGGAAGCAATTCATGCGAGTATTAAAGACTTAAACTAGCTGTAAGCGGATAGCGCAAATACTGAGCTGTAAGTGCAGGCAATGTAACCAATAAAAATTATAAGAGAATGACTATGAGCAAAACCCCAGCCGAAACAGCTTCTTCAGACGCATCTTCAAGCTATGTACCCGATAAAGTCTGGACCTGGAACAAAGACGTGGGTGGCAAATTTGCAGCCATTAACCGACCCACGGCAGGTGCCTCCCACGAGAAAGCACTGCCCGTGGGCAAGCACCCACTGCAGCTCTACTCATTGGGAACACCCAATGGCGTAAAGGTTACGGTGCTTTTAGAAGAACTGCTCGAGCTTGGGCTTATTGATGCTGAGTACGATGCCTGGCTGGTCAATATTCAAGAGGGTGAGCAATTTAGCAGCGGCTTTGTTGGCGCTAACCCCAACTCCAAGATTCCAGTACTGGTGGACCACAGCACCAACCCGCCGACGCGAGTTTTTGAGTCCGGCGCGATCATGCTCTATCTGGCTGAACGATTTGATGCCTTTATTCCAAAGACACCGGCCCAGCGCACTGAATGCCTTAACTGGCTATTTTGGAATATTGGCGCCGTGCCTTTTTTGGGCGGTGGCTTTGGTCATTTTTATGCCTATGCCCCAGAGAAGCTTGAGTATCCAATTGAGCGTTACACCATGGAAGTGAAACGCCAGCTAGACCTGCTAGACCAGCACCTAGCCGACAATCGCTATCTCTGCGGTGACGAATACAGCATTGCCGATATGGTCAATATGGCTTGGTATGGTTCGTTAGTAATGGGAAAACTCTACGAGGCAGCTGAGTTTCTAGACGTAACTATCTATAAAAACGTGATTCGCTGGACTGAGGATATTCAGCAGCGTCCCGCGGTAAAACGTGGACAGCGTGTTAATCGGGTCTGGGGTGCAGAGAATCATCAGCTTGCCGAGCGCCATGATGCCAGCGACTTCGATAAGGACCCCGCAGAGATTCTCAAGCAGGTTATGGCCCGCAAGAGCGGGCAATAGTTGGATGATCGCTTTTATATAAAAAGCTTTATAGCCAGACATCCTGATTTTCTGACCATCCCAACTCTCTTTCCAGCCTGATGGTCAGCAATTCTTGGAGCCCACAGCGCTGGAGCAACTGAGTGACATCCTGCTGCTCCGCTAAGGACAGCTGGCCATACTGCAGCTGCATTTTTTGCAAAATTACAAAGCGGTAGGACTGAGCAGCCGCGCTAAAAGATTTGCCATGCAGACTAAACTCTGCCATGCCAAAAATACGACGGGCCAGCGATCCCTGTGCAGATGTACCGGGTTCAGGTTGATTTTCTTCCAACCATTGGTTCAATACCTCGGCCGCAGCTCGGGTCTCGGGCATCAAATCTTCTGCCAGTATTTTGAGCACAGTCACCAATGTCTCGGGAATGCTGTCGTCCCCCAGATAATCATCCCCTGGATTAAAAAATTCTGGTGCATCCTGATCGGTGCGATTCATGCGCTCGACCCAGCGCGCAACGCGTACTGCCTGCTGCTGCATAATCCGCAATGGCGCTGGATCCCGACCTAGGTGAGCATACATTGGGCCTATAAGCCCAAAGTCACCAATGCTCGGTTTCCAGCCAAGTAGATAGGGATGTTCAGTAAGATGCTGATTGAGGGCCGCGAGAAACTGTAGATAAAGAGTTTCTACCGCCGGCATGGTCTCTTCTGTAACACCAAACAGCATCCCAGCATTCTGCATTTTCGACATCATATACTGGGCCTTTGCTTCCCGTTCGGGATGCTCAGGCTGAGAATGTATAAAGTGATAATGAAGAAATTCTCGATTTTCATCGAGATAGTTCCAGCGATAATGCATCGCCGGGCGCAGTAGCCCGCTAGTGCCAATTAACTCGAATAGCGTACTGACAATTTTCTGCTTGGCGCTCTGGGGTTCAAATTCCCGCCCGTTGGCGCTTTCAAAATGCTCGATAATCGCAGCACCATCACGAATAACCTCCCCCTCTGGAGTCACGAGTACAGGGATGGTCGCCAGCTTGCTCTCCGGCAATACCTCCGCCTTAAAGCTCTCATGGCCGCTGGATAATTCACGAAAGGGAATTCCGCTCTTGATGAGATACGAACGTGCACGCCCAGTGTAGAGGGAATGAGTTATTCCATAGAGCCTGTAGCTATAAGATTTTTTCACGTGCCGATCGCCTGTAAAGTGTCGCTTATTTAATCATTAAACAGCATCAAGCACTTCAATGTCAGGGGCAGCCGCAACCAGTCCCGCCATCTTTTTATTCGCTTCCTTAAAGTACTCAGTTTGACCATGGGCCTTAATATCTTCTAGGCTTTTGTACTGTTCCAGCACTTTATAAACCTGTGTATCTGATTTACTGCGGTGCAATGCATAGAGAAGCGCGCCCGGCTCATTGGCAAGTACCTGTTTAGTCAGTTCAGTAAACAGCTGCTCAAATTCCGCATTTTTGCCCTCGAGAATCGTGATAGTTGCAATAACACCTAATGTCATGATCAATACCTTTTTATTGTTCTTATTGGGAAAATTCCCACTGCTACTGTATAAATAATATCTGTTCAAAATCCCTAAAACTATTAGTTCGGGGTGTAAATATACTCGTCACCCTCTATAAACTTTTCCGCCAGAGTCTTATCAATCATCACCGGCATATTGGTTGTTGGGGGGTAGAGAGTCTCAACTGAACTGGCCTGATGCTCTGCCAACAATACCTTCAATTGCTCTAGCTTTTGCGGATGGCTTTTGGCCAAATTGGTCTGCTCTGTGGGATCTTCGGCGAGATTATACAGCCACTGTTTAAATCCATCTGTGGGCCGCTGATTTACCTGTAGTTTCCAATCCCCGTGACGCACCACCTGATAGTTACCGCTCTGCCAAAACAGCGTCTCTCGCTGCCAGTTGGCCGCTCCTTGCTCGGTTGTCAGTGGCAACAGATTAACGCCGTCAATCACTCTCGTACTAACAGACTCAGCGGTCGCTAGAATACCTGACGCAGCGGCCAGTGTCG
>CAJJAS010000107.1 GCA_905182245.1 gamma proteobacterium HTCC2207
GCATTCGTGCGGCACTCACCAAACGTGTTCTAGATATGCTCGGTAAAATGGCCACTAACGAGCCAGAGCAATACGCCACTTTCTGGACCCATTTTGGTGCCGTGTTAAAAGAAGGCCCCAGTGAAGATCACAACAACCGCGAAAAGATTGCCAAGCTATTTCGTTTCGCCAGCTCCACCAGCGAAGGCGCACAGCCAACGGTGAGCCTGCCGGACTATATCGGGCGCATGAAAGAAGGCCAGGACAAGATTTATTATGTAACTGGCGAAAGCCACTCAGTGATTGCCAACAGCCCGTACCTCGAAGTGTTCCGCAAGCACGGCATTGAAGTGCTGCTGATGTCAGATCGCATTGATGAGTGGATGATGGGCTATCTGAATGAGTTTGACGGCAAGTCATTCCAAGATGTTGCGCGGGGCGAATTGGACCTGAGCAAGATCACCGGCGAAGAGCCTAAGCCTAAGAAAGACGCCGACAGTGACGGCAAGTCGGAGAATACTGAGCATGACGAACTGCTAACCCGCATTAAGACATTGCTGGACGAGAAGGTTGAAGAGGTGCGCACCACTACCCGACTGACCAGTTCACCGGCCTGTTTAGTGGTTGGCGACAACGATATGGGCGAGCAGATGCGCAAGATTATGGCTGCCGCCGGCCAAGCCGTGCCAGAAGCCAAGCCTATTCTTGAGATTAATATGGAGCATCCACTGGTCAGCAAGCTAGAAGCTGAGAAAGATGACGACGGCGCCAAACGTCTGGCCCGGGTGTTATTTGATCAAGCTGCTCTGTCTGCCGGTCGACCCTTGGAAAACCCTGCCGAGTTCGTGCAAGAGCTCAATCGCCTGATGTTTGGCTAGGTGCGGGCTAAAATAGCCTGTATAACCAAAAAAGCGCTCCATTGGGGCGCTTTTTTGGTTTTGGCGGCTGACAGTTTGCAGGGCAAAACCTATAATGCTGGCTGATTCAGATTCTCTATCTAGGGGCAATCTTGGAAAATAACAAAAGTCACAGAGTCGCCGTGTTGGGTGGTGGTAGTTTTGGTACCGCCATCGCCAATATGATCGCCAACAATAATCATCAGGTCACCCTGTGGTTGCGCAGTGAAACTGTGGCCCAAGAGATACGCGATAGCGGTGAAAACGCCGCCTATCTCCCCAGCTATAAGCTCCATGCTGACCTGAGTATAAGTACCGATCTCGAACAGGCTGTTGCTGGCTGTGACACCGTGTTTTTTGCCGTGCCCAGTAGCGCCTTCCGTGCGGTTGCCAAGCAGGTTAGTCACCTTCTACCTGCCGGCACTATTATTGTCAGTACCGCCAAAGGTATTGAAGCCGATACCTTTTTACTGCCCAGTCAGGTGCTTGAACAAGAGATTACCCACTGTCCAGTGGGCGTGATTAGTGGGCCAAACCTCGCCAAAGAAATTGCCCAGTTTGAAATTACTGCCACCGTGGTGGCCAGTGATAACGATGCCCTTTGTGATCGCGTACAGGGTTTACTGGCCTCAAACTATTTTCGGGTCTATGCCAATCATGACCGCTACGGCGTAGAGCTGGCAGGGGCCCTAAAGAATATCTATGCCATTGTTGCCGGCATTGCCGAAGCGATGAAAGCCGGACAGAATACTAAGAGTGTAGTACTGACCCGCAGCCTGGCTGAAATGAGCCGATTTGCCGTGCATCTGGGGGCCAACCCCATGACCTTTTTGGGCCTTAGCGGCGTTGGCGACCTCTATGTCACCTGCACCTCGCCTCTGAGCCGAAATTTCCGCATTGGACTGGCCATCGGTGAAGGCAAAAGCCTTGATCAGGCAATTAAAGATGTAGGTCAAGTCGCGGAGGGCGTAAATACGACTAGACTAGTAAAGGAGAAGGCCGATTTATTGGGTATCTATATGCCACTGGCCTCAGCTCTGTACGCAACGTTATTCGAACAGCGACCCATTCGAGAGTCTCTCAGTAGCATGATGCTTGCAGAACAAAACACTGACGTTGAATTTATGGTGAAACCAAATGACAGATAAAAAAACAACTTTAAGGAATGCCAATACCTGGATTCGTTTGGCCTATATGATGCTGTTTACCCTGCTGCTAATGGCAGCACGACTGGTGGTAAGTATCGTGGTTTTTGTACAGTTTTTACTGGTGCTGGTCACTGGTAGTGACAACGAAAATCTACGTAATCTCGGCCAGGGGTTGGGTAAGTGGATCTATCAAACGGTCATGTTTCTAACGTTCAATACTGAGAGCAAACCTTTCCCCTTCGACGAGTGGCCAGTGATTGACCCCTCAGAGGGTTATTCGGTGCGCGCTGCGGAAGTGGTTGAAGAGGGTGAGTTTGTTGATGCCGAAGACGGCGATGACGAAGTCCCATCTTTTACCGCGAGCGAAGATATTGAACAGTTAGACGACGAGCAGCAGCAAAAAGGATAGTACGCTAGCACCAGTAGGCAGTAGGCGGGTGAAGCTGTATTTATTGCGCCATGGCGATGCCGTTAATAGCTATCCAGTTAATAGCTATTCGGACTCCAATCGTCAGCTGTCGTCCTATGGTCGAGAGCAGGTAGTAACTATTGCTCTGGACCATAGGCTTGAATGCGCGGCAATAGAACGGGTAGTGAGCAGTCCTTACCGAAGGGCTGCGCAGACCACAGAAATTTTTATACAGGCAGTAGGGTTACATCACAGGATTGATTGGTTAGATGATCTAACGCCGCAGGGTGACCTGCGCGCCATAGAGGGATTTTTGCAACGGACCAACGTCGAGACGGTTTTAATGGTTACCCATTTGCCGTTAGTTGGCCTGTTAATCGATTATTTAACCGGAGAAACAGGTACTCGAATGGGTACCGCGAACCTCGCTTCGCTCTCTATGGATTTTCCCGCACAGGGAACCGCATCATTGAACTGGATACATCATGCCAATTGAGTTTATAAGAGAGCGAAGCTTCGAAAATAAAGGGCTAAATTTTGCCGCAAAAGAATGGGGACGCTCTGGTTATCCGCCAGTCATTGCACTCCATGGTTGGCTCGATAATGCCAACACCTTTGACCGTATGCTGCCGCATATGGAAAACCTCCATGTGATCGCGCTGGACCTTGCTGGCCACGGTCGCAGCGACTTTCGCTCACAGGACTCTGGGTACGACATCTGGCACGATATTGCGGATGTTATGGCGGTTGCCGATCAGATGGGCTGGGAGACCTTTGGTCTTATTGGTCATTCTCGAGGCGCGATTATTTCATGTCTGGTGGCCGGCACTTATCCCGAACGAGTGACTCAGGCTGCCTTGATTGACGGCTTTATTCCGCTGCCAGAAGAAGCCCACAACACGGCCAAACAGCTAGCCCGAGCGATTCACGAAAACAAACGTTTTGGCAATGCCACGCCGACCGGATTTAATGACTATGACCGTGCGGTATTGGCCCGGGTTAATGGCTTTGTAAAACTCGAGCATGATGCGGCCGCCATATTGGCAGAGCGCGGAGTGATCGAGTCAGAAGGGCTGTTTTACTGGCGCAATGATCAGCGTCTCAAAGCCGCCTCCATGATCAAACTCTCCAAAGATCACCTAGAGAGTTTCTTAACCGCCATTCATGCGCGGATGCTGATGATTCAGGCCGAAGGCAGTGCGTTTTCGCCAGACAAGCACCATACCGAAGCCTTTGACTGGGTTCCGCATATGGAAATCGTCAAAATGCCGGGATCTCATCATTTGCATCTAGAAGAAGGCGCCGAGGCCGTTGCTGAGAAAGTGCAGGCGTTTCTGCGCTAGGTATTTGCATGCAGATCCCTCGTCGCTTGGCGCTGCCGGGATGACAAATCGGGCTGTGGGATGAGCCGCAAGGCAGTCCGGCCAACACACACCCTGTCATTCTAAGAGAGCAAAGTGAACCAAAGGATCTCCGTGCAGGATTTCAGCATAGGGAGTAGAGATCCTTCGACTGCGCTCAGGATGACAAGTGAGGCGCTCAGGATGACAAGTGAGGCGTTCAGGATGACAAGTGAGCCGCTCAGGATGACAAGTACGGCGCTCGGGATGACAATGAAGGGCTCTGTCATGCCGAGCATAGCGAGGTAT
>CAJJAS010000108.1 GCA_905182245.1 gamma proteobacterium HTCC2207
GAAAAGGCTTTGCTTGTATTGATGAAAACGCTCTGGGCCAACATTAAAAATATGCCGTTAATAGTTATGGCACAGAGAGCAAATATAGATAATAAAACCTTAGCGACCATATTCGCGCCCCTATCCATCGCTATCTTTGCAAAGCGCGCTGCTAGCCAGATTGCAAAAAGACCGGTTAACCCATTCACTGCAGAAGAAATTCGTAATGAAGAAAATGTTGACCAGATTTCACTTTCCATGATGTACGCCTAATAGTAGTTTTTATTATTGTAATAAAAAGCACTATAACATTCTATGCATAAATGAATGAGTGAGTGAGTGTAACTATACTAGCTTCGCCGCCAGGTAGTACCCTCGCGGCTATCTTCCAAAACAACGCCCAGGTCCAGTAAATCCTTGCGTACTTGATCAGCGCCCGCATAGTCTTTATCGGTTTTGGCCTGCTTACGTTTTTCAATCAGTTCTTCGATATCTTCCGCGCTAATAGCATCGCCACCACGGGCCAACGTAAACCACTGCTCAGAGTCCTGCTGCAGTAAACCCATCAACCCGGCTAGGCCCATTAACTCAGCTTTTAATTTTGATTCTAAATCGACGTTACCGGCACCATTGGCAGCATGCATTTCTTTAGCCAGTCGATACAATTCGCTGATGGCCATGGGTGTATTCAGGTCATCGAGCAGTGCCTTATAGCCAGCGCTGTCTTGATTAATAATGGCAGTCGCTGGCTCATGCCCGCGTAAAAAACCATAGAGTCCATCGAGGGATCGCCAGGCACTGTCCAATAGCTCTTTGCTAAATTGTTGCTCAGAACGATAGTGCGCCGATAAAATCACATAGCGCAGCACCTCACCGGGATATTCTTCCAATAGCTCATTGACCATACGGAAGTTGCCCAGTGACTTGGACATCTTCTCGCCTTCGATATTAATAAAGCCATTGTGTAGCCAGTAGTTAGCGAAGGGTTTGCCATCGTGGGCGCAGCAGCTTTGGGCAATCTCATTTTCATGGTGGGGAAAGATTAGATCCTGACCGCCGCCGTGAATATCGATGGTCTCACCGAGATGTTTTTCAATCATGGCAGAACATTCAAGGTGCCAACCTGGGCGCCCTCTTCCCCAGGGACTGTCCCAACCGGGTTCATTGTCTGCAGAGGGTTTCCAGAGAACAAAATCTCCCGCATATTTTTTATAGGAGGCCACTTCAACTCGCGCACCGGCGAGCATGTCGTCTAGGGCTCGGCCGGAAAGCTTGCCGTAATCGTCCATAGACTGCACGGCAAACAGCACGTTACCCTCAGCAACGTAAGAATGGCCTTTGGCAATTAACCGTTCGATCATATCGATCATTTCTGGAATATGCTGGGTAGCATAGGGCGTGATGGTTGGTTCGAGATTATTGAGTGCTGCCATATCTTCAAAATAGGCCTGGGCATAGCGCTGAGAAAGCACCGAAATATCTTCCCCGAGCTCAGCCGCCGTGCGCATAATTTTATCGTCAATATCGGTGATATTGCGCGCGTACTGAACATTCGGGTAGAGGCTCAGTAGCACGCGATACAATGTGTCGAATACAACAGCGGGTCGTGCGTTGCCTATATGCACACGGTTGTACACCGTGGGGCCGCAGACATACATGGTTACCCGCTCAGCATCTAAGGGCGTAAAGGGCTCTTTCTTTCTGGATAATGTGTTGTATAGGGCTAGGCTCATCGATTATTTCCAGTTATCCCGTAATCCAATGGTGCAGTTAAAAACTAGTTCAGAGCCGTTGGTGGCATTAGCCGTATCGCGAGTGAAGTAACCTTCGCGCTCGAACTGATAATGGTCCCCTGCAACAGCATCTGCCAACCCGGCTTCGACTTTACAGCCTGAAATAACCGCTAATGACTCTGGATTAATATGGTCTAGGAAACTTTCGTCTCCTGCATCGGGCGCCGCTTTATTAAACAGGCGATCATAAATTTTAACGATGCAGTCGGCGCTCTCTGAAGCAGACACCCAATGAATTACACCGCGGGCTTTAATACCCTCAGGCGCATCCTGGCCCACAGTGTCCGGAACAATGGCACCTACGATTTCAATAATCTGGCCAGCGGCGTCTCTGATTACTTCATCGGCTCGAATAATATAGGCACTACGCAGACGCACGTAATCGCCAATCACTAGACGCTTAAACTTCTTGCGTGACAATGTGGTGTCTTGACTAAAGTCATTGCGATCAATATAAATCTGTCGGCCAAAGGCCAGTGATCGCTCGCCCATATCATCGCGATTCGGGTGACCTGGTACGGTGAAAGACTCCGTTTTATCCGCTGCATAATTTGCCAGGGTAACCAGCACCGGATTAATAACGCACATGGCACGGCGCGCATTGTTATTAAGATCATCGCGAATAAAGTGCTCAAACTGAGCCATATCCACAACACCATCGGTTTTAGCCACTGCCAAGCTGTCGCAAAACTCGCGGATCGCAGAGGCAGAGACACCACGACGGCGAAGCCCAGAGATGGTGGGCATACGCGGATCGTCCCAACCCTCAACATGCTTCTCGTCCACTAACTGCTTGAGCTTGCGCTTGCTGGTAATGGTGTAATTTAAATTTAGGCGACCAAACTCATACTGCCTCGGTGTTGAGGGCAATGGCAAATTGGCCACAAACCATTCATAGAGAGGACGGTTAGCGGCAAATTCTAGGGTGCATACAGAATGAGTAACGCCTTCAATGGCATCTTCTTGACCATGGGCAAAGTCGTAGGATGGATAAATATTCCATGTGTCGCCAGTACGCTGGTGAGCCATCTTTTTAATGCGGTACATCACGGGATCGCGCATATTGAAATTCGGCGATTCCATATCGATTTTGGCGCGTAATGTCATGGTGCCTTCGTCTATGGCACCCACTTTCATTTTCTCGAGTAGCTCTAGGCTTTCGCTGACAGCACGGTCACGGTAAGGGCTGTTTTTGCCGACTTCGGTTAAGGTGCCTCGATACTCACGCATCTGCTCGGCATTTAACTCACAGATGTAGGCTTTGCCTTCACTAATAAGGTACTGGGCCCAGGTATAGAGCTGGCCGAAATAGTTTGAGGCATAGCAAATGTCGCCCTGCCACTCAAAGCCTAACCATCGAACATCTTCGATAATGGCGTTGACGTATTCCTCGTCTTCTTTCTCAGGATTCGTATCGTCAAACCGTAGATTACAGCCGCCACCATTCTCAGCCGCGAGACCAAAGTTGACGCAGATCGACTTGGCGTGACCTATATGCAGGTAGCCATTAGGCTCGGGTGGAAAGCGAGTAACAACCTTGGCCACACGGCCAGCTTCGAGGTCAGCATTAATTACATGCTGGATAAAGTTAATAGGTTTATCGGTGTCAGTCATAGATCCAAATCGGGCAGGCTAAGTAAGGGCGAGATTATAGCCGCAGCAACCAGCGCAATAAACAAAAAGCCGGTATAAAGCCTTAAAATGATAAACATTGGTTTAAATCAGGCCTATTACAAACTAAAATGCAGGCAGCAGTTTTATTTACTCTCAAACAGGTATAACCAATGATCACATTCCGCACCACCATGGGCGACTTCTCCATTGAACTGGACTTCGACAAAGCACCGTTAACTGCAGCTAACTTTTTGCAGTATGCCAAGGATGATTACTACACTGGCACCATCTTTCACCGTGTTATCAACGGTTTTATGGTTCAGGGCGGCGGCATGAATGCTGATATGTCTCAGAAAGAGACGCGTGACTGCATCGAGAACGAAGCCGACAATGGCTTGAAGAATGAAATCGGCACTCTGGCAATGGCCCGCACCGGCGAACCTCATTCAGCGTCTTCACAGTTTTTTGTCAATGTTTCCGATAACGGCTTCCTAAACCACAGCGGCAAGAACATGCAGGGCTGGGGTTATGCGGTATTTGGCAAGATTGTTGAAGGTATGGACGTGATTGAACATATTAAAGGCGTTGAAACCGGCAACCAAGGTGGCCATGGTGATGTTCCTAACGATCCTATCGAAATTACTGAAACAGTGATTAGCGAAGAATACACAGCTAAGTAGCTAACCATAGAGCACATGATGCCCGTACTGTTTATATCAGATTTGCATTTATCTCCCGAGCGCCCGGCAATTTCCCGGGCGTTTTTGGTTTTCTTGCAAGAGCGAGCGGCCAAGGCCAGTGCACTCTATATTCTCGGCGATCTATTTGAAGCCTGGATTGGTGACGATGACCCTAGCGATCTATCTCTAGAGATTCAGGCTGCTCTGCGGACTCTCAGCGATTCTGGTGTGCCTCTGTACATCCAGCAAGGCAATCGGGACTTTATGCTCGGCAAGCGTTTTGCAGCCAATACAGGCGCCAAGATGCTCGGCGATGAGGCGATTATCCAGCACCATGGCCACAGAGCGCTGGTTATGCATGGGGATTCACTGTGCACAGACGACGTCGACTATCAGCGTTTTCGCCGCAAGGCACGCAACCCAGTCTATCGCTGGCTCCTTGCCCATCTGCCATTAAAACGCAGGCAGAAACTGGCCAGCGACTGGCGCGCCAAAAGCATGGCTGCCAATAGCAATAAAGCCAGTGCGATAATGGACGTTAATAAAGAAGCTGTAGCCGCTGTGATGGCAAAGCATCGGGTCGATATTCTGATCCATGGTCACACCCATCGACCCGATCGCCACAGAATTGATAACGAGCTAGGTAATCTCGACGGTCAGTCGGAACGTATAGTTTTAGGTGACTGGGAAGCCTTTGGCTGGACACTGGGTTTGGATAAAGACGGCTACAATTTGGAAAGTTTTGCCATTGATGGGGTCTATAACTAAACACTGACAATATCGAATTTAATCGGTATTATTAAGCGCATAAATACAACGATTTAGGATGTAAAAAATGGACAGTAAAGACTACGGCAGTAAAACAGCAACCCGCGGCATTGAAAGCACAGCCCTAAGCCCTGAAGTCAGCAAGGTTCTGCGCAGCACTTACCTGTTGCTTGGCGCCACTATAACGTTCAGCGCCATGATGGCAGGCCTTTCAATGGCTATGAACGCGCCCTACTTTGGTCTCTGGACCTTATTGCCCTACGTTCTGTGTCTATGGATGACCGAAAAGAACAAAAATAACGCCAGCGGCCTGTTTTGGGTATTCGCGCTAACTGGCTGGCTTGGTTTCACTCTCGGACCAATTCTTAATATGTTTCTTGCCACACAGGGTTCAGAGCCAATTATGCTGGCACTGGGTTCAACGGCACTGATTTTCTTCGCCGCTTCAGCCTATGTATTGACCACCAGAAAGAACCTCAACTTTATGACCGGTTTCTTGATGACTGGCATGCTAGTGGCATTTATAGCCGCTATCGCCAATGTGTTCTTGCAGATCCCTGCTCTGTCACTGACTATCAGTGCAGTGTTTGCCTTGCTGTCATCGGCTATGATCATGTGGCAGACCAGCGCAATTATTCATGGCGGCGAGCGCAACTACATCTCAGCAACCGTTACCCTGTTCGTGATGATCTACAACCTATTCCTGAGCCTGTTACATATTTTTGGCATCATGAACGACGACTAAGCATCGACTTATGTTTCAATAAAAGCCCTGTTTAATCCCAGGGCTTTTTTAATGGCCTAAAAAACACTATGACTACAGAGAGCAACTATCTTAATAACCTGCCTGACTGGAGTATTGAACATGCTCAGGTCTTTGCTATGGAAGATAATATTGTTCTTAGTCCAGCGCACATTGAGATACTGCAGGTCGCTCGCGAGTTTTATAATAGTTACGGATTCTCACCTTCGATGCGTCCGCTGTGCAAAAGTGTTAGTTATAGCCTTGGGGTCGAAATGGGTCGAAGCATTTATCTCAACCAGCAGTTCCCGGGCAGCCCTGCCAGATTGGTGGCCAAATTTGCTGGATTGCCGAAGCCGAAGAATTGCTTATGAAACCGACAACTAATCTTAAGGACTTCAGCTGTAAAGCTACGCCAGCCAGTGCCGCTGCAGTTAGCGACGCTGACCTAAAAACCTTAGGTGCGCAGATCCCCGAATGGAGTCTCGAAAACCATGACGGAATTTTGCAACTTGAGCGCACCTTTAAATGCAGCAATTTTTTACAGGCCCTAAGCATCGCCAACCAGATTGGCGACATTGCTGAGAGCAATGATCACCATCCTGCCCTTGTAGTGGAATGGGGAAAGATTAAAGTTACCTGGTGGTCCCATAGTATTAACGGGCTTCATCACAATGATTTTGTAATGGCTGCAAAAACCGACGAGATTTATAAAACCACATGACAGACCCCCAATATAGCCGCGAGAAATATCGCGACCAGCTCAATAATAAAATCGCAGCCTATACAGAAACCGTTTCGAATTTAGACTTTTCTGAAATTGATGTTTTTCCATCCCAGCCTCTTGGCTTTCGTATGCGTGCTGAATTTCGTATCTGGCACGAGGATGGCAAGGCTCATTACGCGATGAATCGCCCCGGGGAAAAGCGCCCCTATATCATCACCCAGTTTCCTATTGGCGGCCCGCTGATCACAACGCTGATGACGCCTCTTTTGGTCGCTATTAATAACAGCCCTTTGCTAAGTAAAAAGCTGTTTAGTCTCGAATTTTTAACCACCCGCAGCGGTGAGGTGCTGGTGACATTAATTTATCATCGGCCACTGGATGCAGACTGGGAAGTAGAAGCCAAAGCACTTCAAGAAGAGTTTTCGATTGGCGTGATTGGCCGCAGCAAAAAACAAAAAGTGGTGTTGAAGTCTGACTTTGTCACCGAGACCTTAGAGGTTGATGGCCGAGAATACAGCTACCAGCAAGTCGAGTCGGGCTTTACTCAGCCAAACGCAGGGATTAACCAGCAAATGCTAACCTGGGCCAGTCAGAGCCTTCGGTGCAGCACCGGCGATCTGGTTGAACTCTACTGTGGTAACGGCAATTTTACCGCAGTACTGGCGCAGCATTTTGATCAGGTACTGGCCACGGAAATATCAAAGGTGTCTGTCGCTTCTGCGCGTACCAATTTTACGGCCAACGGGATTGAAAATGTGACCGTGGTAAGAATGTCGAGTGAGGAATTTACGCAGGCACTCAACAAAGAGCGGCCTTTTAGACGGTTGGCAGAGATTGATTTAGACAGCTATAAGTTTTCAACTATCTTTGTTGACCCGCCCCGAGCTGGGCTTGACGAGGATACGGTAAAGTTGATTAGCCGTTTTGATAACATTCTGTATATTTCCTGTAATCCGCAAACCTTAGCCGATAACTTGGAACAGATTTGCGTCACCCATAAGATTGAGTCTGCAGCGGTTTTTGATCAATTTCCCTGGACAGCACATTTGGAATCTGGCGTGCTATTGAAACGCAAGAGCTGAAACGTAAGAGCTGAAACTTAGGGTATAAACAATAACGGCCTAGCGAGTTAGGCTGAGGCTCATCAGCGCCTTGGCACTGGCTTGCATAAATTCACTGTAGTTCTTTTCAATGCTTTCCCGTTCGGCGGTGAGACGTCGCTTTTCAGAGCGTTCTAACATAACCCAGTCATCAAGAATCGGAATATGAGACGTTGCTTCTGCCAGCTGTTGGAACACAGAAAATAACTTCGCCTCTTCCTCACTGGCAATTACCTTCTGCGACAAAAACCCAATGCGCATGGCCGCTTCTGTTTCAGTTAAATCTTTTTGCACCAGAGCGCGAGCAATAATTTGAATCGATTGTCGGGCATCCTCATCACGGGTAGCACGGCCTTCGTTAAGGCTATCGGCAATGGCTTTTTGCTGCTGTTTCTGACGGCGTAACTGCATCGCTAGATAAATTGAATAGGCCGCCAGAGCCAATAGAATGACTGTTGCGGCACTCAAAGTGATGGTATTAGTCATTGTTATCTTTGTCCTCGTTGAGCATGGCTACGGAATCATCCATTAGCTGTAAATCATCAGGTAGACTTTTCTTGGTTTTAGCGCCGAGTTTTTTAAGTTCTTCAGTACGTTTAACTAGGTTACCACGGCCGCTGGTTAAACGCTTACGCGCTGTGTCCCAAGCGTCTTTGCTCTTGTCTAGGTGCTTACCCACATCGTCCAGTGCCTCAACATACCCAACAAACTGGTCATAGAGCGCGCCCGCTTTGTCGGCAATAAGCTGAGCGTTGCGATTTTGGTCGGCATAGCGCCACAGATTTTTAATGGTTCGTAATGTCACCATCAAGGTAGTGGGACTCACCAGAATAATACCGCGGTCATAGGCATCGCGCATCATCTCTGGAT
The DNA here is from genome assembly GCA_905182245.1 of gamma proteobacterium HTCC2207. Lineage (GTDB taxonomy): Bacteria > Pseudomonadota > Gammaproteobacteria > Pseudomonadales > Porticoccaceae > HTCC2207. The sequence goes on from CAJJAS010000108.1 coordinate 8,274, forward strand.
CGTGGTCCAGCGCCAATACAAAGGCGGCTTCGACAGGCACAAAAATCAGTACAAAGTCGAGACTGTTAACCCCCTCGAGACTTTCATAATCTTTACCGCTAAGACCTTTAATATGCGCACGCAGTGATGCGAGATGCTGACGCAGGCACTGAGCTTTGGTCTCTTCGTCTTCTGCATGGAAGTAACGCTCGTAATCCACCAGACTGACTTTGGCGTCGATAACAATATCTCGTCCCTCTGGCAGATGCACAACCACGTCAGGGTTACGTCGTTTACCCGTATCATCTTTAAGGGCTACCTGAGTATCGTATTCGCGACCATTGGTCAGACCAGAATCTTCGAGCAGCTTCTCTAATACAAATTCGCCCCAGTTACCCTGGGCCTTGTTGTCGCCCCGCAGAGCATTAGCCAGACTGACGGCGTCCGCAGAAATCTGCAAGGTCTGCTTTTGAAGCTCGCTAATCTGCCCCGCCAACTTATTGCGGTCGGCATTCTCTTTGTCGTAGGCACTTTCTACTTGCTTACGAAAATCACCAATATCACGGCGCAATGGACTTAGAGTAACTTCCAAGGCCTCTTTATTTTGTAATGAAAACTTAGCCTGTTTGTCGTCAAAGATGCGATTAGCAAGATTCTCGAACTCCTGCCCCAGAGTCTGTTTAGCATCCTGTAATAGCTTTAGCTGGGCTTCATATTGATTCTGCTGGCCAATCAGGCGCTGTTCGAGCACACCGTTGGTGGTAGTGAGGTCAAGGCGAATGGCGCTTAGTTCATCAAGCTCGGCATCGGCTTTTAAGCGACTTGCGCGACCCAACCACTGGCTAATAAACACACCCAGCGCTAGGCCGACGAGCAGACCGCCAAGGGCCCAGAAAACTAAATTGATATCATTGGATAATTGCATGGCTTTATTGTATCAGCCTACTGTCAATTGCACCGCTGTTTTGCGATTATACTGCCCTCCTTAATCGATAATAAAAGTTGCCTATCCAGGGATGTTGCCACCACTTATAGATATAGCCCCCTTTCGCGAAGCGATTCAAAGGGACCATCTGATTTTGACGCCAAACCATCGTCTGGCGGCAAAAATCACTGATGCCTGGGCAATGGATACTCAACACTCCGTGTGGTTAGCCCCTCGGGTCTACTCTATCGATCATTGGCTGAAACACTGCTGGGATGAGCTGCAGGACCAAAACCATGAGCTAGTTCGAGGTCTGTCGGTAGTCGGCAGTCAGCAAAGCCGCTACTACTGGGAAAAAGCCATCGCCAAAGAGGATGCCGAGCACAGTACTAGCTATGCAAAAACTGCCGGTGACACATTAAAAACCCTACAGAATTGGAATCTTTCCATCGATCAGGTTCCAGACGAGACCCCTGCCGTTGAGTTTTTTAAACGTTGGCTCCACAATTTTAATGAACTGCTTGAACGCAACCATTTAATTACCCAGCAGCAGAGCTGGCAGCTTATTGAGCAGGGCTTCAAATGCGGTGCACTGTTTCAAGACAGCGCAATATTACTCTACGGCTTTCAGTCCACGCCGCCTCTGCCCGCCACTATTGTTAATAGCGCCAGTAGTTCGGTCAGTACAGTGCAAACAGTCACTAAAAGCAACGACAATACCTTTCGCCTCGAAACTCAGGATCGACATCAAGAGCTGCGCCTAGCATCAAGCTGGGCCGCCCAACAGTTAGCCATCAAGCCAGACCAGCGTATTGGCATAGTGGTGCCAGACCTGAATAACTGTCTCCATCAGGTTTCACGATTAGTGGGGGAAGCTCTTAAAACCCAGGGCACTGAAACTGTGGTCAATATCAGTGCCGGTACAGCCATGGCGGATACCGCACTAGTCAATGCCGCCCTTGGGCTAATTGGTATTTTGCAGCACAAAAGGTCATTGCAAGAATGGCTGCAGTTACTGTACTCACCCTACTGCGCCTTTAATCAGCTGTCTGTGCAATTTCGTACAGATGCCGAACTTGCGCTGCGTAAAACTCGACGTTTTGACTTTACCCTGGAGCAATTTCTATCTGGGATCATTCCCCATCAGGAGTCGGAACAGCGCGAAGCCGCCCTGCTTATTCTGCAGCCATTAATAGAACTAAAAACCTTTGCTCGCCTAAAAACCGGCAGCCAAAAAAGCTTCTCGGGTTGGGCGGCGTTTTTTAATCAGTTTTTAGAGCCAATGGGTTGGCCGGGCAAGCGACAACTCAATAGTATTGAGTACCAGCAGAGGCAGCACTGGAATAGCCTGATCGAACAGTTCTGTAGCCTCGACAATCTGGGCATTGAGGTGGGTCTTTCTACCGCACTCAAACATCTGCAACAGCTGGCTCGAGAGTCGGTATTTCATCCCCAAACTGCCGATGCTCCGCTACAGATTCTTGGTTTACTGGAGGGCGCGGGACTGCGTTTTGACCAGCTGTGGATTGTGGGCATGCATAGTCAGAACTTCCCTGCCTCAGTAGCCATCAACCCTTTATTGCCTGCGGAGTTTCAGCGTCAACACAGAATGCCCCACAGCCTGCCCGAGCGAGAATTACAGATAGCCGAAGAGTTATTAGCCGATTATAAAAATAATGCCGGACGATTAATTCTGAGCTATCCCCTGATGCGAGGGGAGGAGCAACTTGAAGCCAGCCCATTGATTCGCACCATAGCGACGGTGGATAGTTCAGCGTTACTAGAGCAGCCGCAGACTCATCCCCAGTGGTTGTCGCGGCCCGATCAGTGCCAGTTGATCGAAGATCAGGCCCCTGCCTACGATCCTCAGGTTGAACGTATTCGTGGCGGCAGTGGCCTTTTAAAAAATCAGTCTGTGTGCCCCTTTAATGCCTTTGCCATTCATCGCCTAAAAGCAGAGCCCCTAGAAGAACCTAGCCAGGGTTTATCGGCCATGGATCGCGGTGTGTTACTGCATGAAATTCTCTATCGCCTCTGGGATCAATGGAAAACCTCCACGGTTTTATTGGCACTGTCTGAGCAGCAAGTCAGCGATCAGCTCGGCGCCGTTATTGCTGATACCTTGCATGAATGGGCACCGAAGCATCCAATATTACTCGGCACCAATTACCGAGCGCTGGAGCAGCGACGCTTGGAAAAATTAATCGGCCAGTGGCTCGAGCAGGAGAAACAGCGCTCGGCCTTTGAGGTGATTAATTTAGAGAGCAAAGCCAGCATACGTTTTGGTGACTTGGAAATTTCACTACGCATTGATCGGGTGGACCGCATAGGTGACAAGCTGCTGATCATTGACTATAAATCTGGCACCGTTAAACCGTCCAGCTGGACCGGTGACCGGCCAACAGATCCGCAATTACCACTCTATGTGTTGGCCAGTAACCCTGTCGCCAATGGCTGCGCATTTGCCCAGATAAAGGGCGGCCTAATCAAATTTATAGGTACCAGCGATAGCCAATTAATTCCGTCTGAAAAAGCGGTTGAAGACTGGTCAGCACAGATTGATCAATGGCAGGTTGCCTTGACTAAGCTGGCCGATGAATTTACGTCTGGTTATGCCCCAGTAGAAATATTTGATAACGCTTCGTTTACTTTTCAAAGTCACCTGTTGCCGTTAAATCGCTGGTTAGAAGAACCCGAAATAACGGCCATGGCTAATCCGGGGGCCGGTCTATGAGTCCCGTGAGTGACCAGCCGCAGCGCAAACTGGCTCTCGAGCCACAGCAGAGCTTTATTGTTTCGGCACCGGCGGGGTCGGGTAAAACCGGTCTGATTACCCAGCGAGTTTTACGCCTGCTGTGTACCGTAGAAAACCCTGAAGAAATTCTAAGCATTACCTTTACCCGCAAAGCCGCGGGAGAAATGGCCAGCCGTATTCACAGAGCCCTCCATGCCGCCGCTTACGAACCCAGGCCTAGCGATGACTACGAGGCACAAACCTGGGATCTGGCGGCACTGGCCGTAGAGAGAAGCGTTGCACTGGGGTGGAACCTGCTGGACATGCCCGGACGTTTACGCATTCAGACTATTGATGGATTCTGCCGCTATATCGCCAGCCAGTTTGCCTTGGAAACCAAACTTGGTGCGTTGCCTGAACCCAGCGATAACCCCCAGGCACTTTACGAAGTTGCCGCCCGAGCTCTGCTCGATAAGATTGAACAGGATAGCGACACAGCAACACAGTTAGCGGTATTGCTGGAACATACCGGCAATGATTTGGCGCGCTGCGAACGACTGCTCTCGGAGCTGCTAAGCAAGCGGGAACAGTGGCTTCCTTTAATCTTTAATGCGCAGGGCAATCAGGAGTATTTCCAGCAGGTAATCGATCAGGTTATTGGCGAAAGCCTAATGCAACTCCATGAGGCTCTTATGCCTATTGCTGGCGAGTTAGCAGAGCTAGCTGACTTTGCCGCCAACTATGGTGATATGGAAAAGAATCCTAGGCTCCTTGAACTGAGTGGCATGATTGAACTGCCAGACAGTAGCCTAGATGGCATTTTGCAGTGGAAGGTTCTCCTCAGCCTGCTAGTAACCAAAGATCATGACATTCGCAAGAAGCTCACCAAAAATGAAGGCTTTCCGGCAGACCAGAAAGACGCCAAAGCGCGCATGCAGGTTTTACTCGAATGGTGTCGTGAGCGTCCCGAGATTAAGGAGCTGATAGCCAATGCCCTGTGCCTCCCCGAAGCAGAAATCAACAGTGCTCAGCATTTAATTCTCGATGCCCTTGGACATCTACTGCCCCGTCTGGCAGCCGAACTAGAGCTAGCCTTTAAGCAGCAGGATCAATGTGACTACCCCGCGATTACCCTTACGGCATTGGAAGCCATAGAGCCTTCCCCTGAGGATGAGTCGATCTCTGATATTACATTGCGTCTGGATTATCAGTTACGCCACATTTTAGTTGATGAGTTTCAAGATACCTCTGGGTCCCAAGTAAAGTTACTCGAACATTTAATCGCTGGCTGGCAGCCAGACGATGGCAGAACTTTGTTTTTGGTTGGCGATGCCATGCAGTCTCTGTATGGATTTCGCAATGCCAATGTGGGCCTATTTATTAATGCCCAGCGCCATCCGGTCGGCCCAGTGCAGTGCACTCCACTGACCCTGACCGCTAACTTCCGCTCCGAGCAGGGCATTATCGAATGGGTTAATGAGGCCTTTAGCCAGGCCTTTCCGGCTCAGGCTGATATTAGCCGCGGCGCCATTCCCTACTCTCCTTCCGATGCATTTAAAGGTCCCGGTATTGGTCCCGCAGTCAGTTTTCAGGGCTTTGCCGGAGACGAAGGCGATAAAGCTGAAGCTGTGCATATTGCCAATATCTGTACTGAACTCGCGGCACAAAAACCCGATCAGTCGGTGGCTATTTTAGTCCGTGGCCGCAGTCATCTAAAGACCATAGTGCCGGCCCTGAGAGCAGCCAACCTTAACTGGCAGGCCATCGATATCACTCCATTGGCCAGCAGAATGCCCGTGGTCGATATGCTTTCACTAACCCGTGCCCTGCTGTCTCCCGCAGACAAAATTTCCTGGTTAGCCCTGTTGAGAGCCCCTTTTTGTGGCCTGACATTGGCCGATCTTTTAGTGGTTTCAAATAGCACCAGCAATAACCCCAAACAGGGTGATGCCATTCTTGCACAGCTTTTAAGGTTCTCTGAATCTGCACTCGAATCTACACTCGAATCTAAAGACGAACCTAAATCTACAGCATTTAATGGGCTATCAACGGAGGGCCAACAAATCCTATGCCGTGTCATCCCGCTTATTTTAGATGCTTGGAAAAACCGTGGCCGTAAAAATATACGCGACAGTCTCGAACAGCTGTGGCTAGAACTAGGCGGCCCAGATAGCTTGATGGCCAGCAGCGATCTCGATGATGTGCGGGCCTATCTAGACCTATTGGAAAACTGGCAAGTAGCCGGAACCCTCCCAGACTGGAACGGCTTTCAACAGGCGGTAGACAAACTCTATGCGTCCCCTGCGCCGGAGGTTGGACCCAAAGATAGCCATGTTATTCAGATCATGACTATCCATAAGTCTAAAGGTCTTGAGTTTGATCATGTACTGCTGCCCGGCTTAACCCGTGGTTCTGGCTCCGACAAAAAACCATTGCTTCGCTGGCGTGAACATATTGATGAATACAATCAGATGTCGTTAATTATGGCGCCACTGGGAGCTCATGATGAGGAAGATGACAGCGTCTATCAGTATCTGAAACATGAAGATGCGGTTAAGACGCGACTGGAAAATACTCGAGTACTCTATGTGGCTGCGACCAGAGCTATTCGTAATCTGTATCTGTTTGCCAACCTTAAACCGGCTAAAAAAGAAGGCTGGCAGGCACCGGGTAAAACCACCTTACTAGCACCGATTTGGAAAACAATCGCAGCCGGTATTGATGATGGCCAATACTCTATTAATCAAACAGAGACAGATGACAGCTTTCAACCTAGACCGCGCCTAAACAGTCTTCGACGCCTGCCCGCTACCTTTGAGGCACCCACCCGAGAGGCCGATGCCATGACCCTGGGCACAGAGGATACTCAGTCCGCGGCTGGCACTCAAGTTGATACAGACCTGTCTCTCCGAGCACGTTTACTGGGGACGGTTATGCATAGAACCCTGAAACAAATAGCCAATGAAGGCATCAATAAATGGCCCGAGCAACGCTTACAACATTTGCCCCCTGCTTGGTCGGCACAGCTTAAGGAGCTGGGCATACTCGCGACCAGCGAAGAACTCGATCGCCTAAGCCGCGGACTGACCACCATGCTTGAAGATCCTCGCGGCCAATGGATACTGCACAACCATGAGCAGGCCCAGTGCGAACAGGCTCTGGGCTACCATCATCGAGAGAGTAATCATGCAGGTACCTCTGTACTCGACAGGACTTTTGTCGATCAGGGAATTCGCTGGATCATTGATTACAAGTTTTCTATGCCCGCCGAGGGAGAGCCTGAACAGCAATTTATCGCCAGGCAGATCAGCAGCTATCAGGCACAGTTAAAACATTACGCCAATCTGTACCTCGCTCTGGAAGAAAATCCCGTGCGCTGCGCGCTCTATTTCCCGCAAATGCCCTTGTTTATTGAGGTTGAAGCCGAATAACCTTCAAAATCGTTGATATTTAAGTACAATAGCGCCTCTCTATATAAAGCGACTAGTTAGGAATTTCCACATGGACAGCCATGCTGTAGAAAACATCAATATTGAAGTGCCTGAGATACTTATTACTCCGGCAGAACTGAAGCGCACAATACCGCTTTCAGACAAAGCTCGAGAGACTATTTCAAAGGGTCGTAAAGACATTGAAAATATTCTTGAGCGCAAAGATCACCGCATCGTTGTTGTGGTTGGGCCCTGCTCGATTCACGATTTAAAAGCGGCTCACGAATATGCCCAGCGTCTAAAAGCCCTGGCCGAAAAAGTCAGTGACACATTGCTGATTGTTATGCGCGTCTATTTCGAAAAGCCACGCACCACGACCGGCTGGAAAGGTTTGATCAACGATCCGTTTATGAACGACTCGTTCAAGATCACCGATGGTCTGCATATTGGTCGTCAACTGTTACATGATATTTTAGAAGTCGGCCTACCAACGGCAACCGAGGCCCTGGATCCTATTTCACCGCAATATATGCAAGACCTGATTGCCTGGTCTGCTATTGGTGCCCGTACGACAGAATCTCAGACTCACCGAGAGATGGCCTCAGGCCTGTCTTCTTCTATTGGTTTTAAAAACGGTACAGACGGCAGCCTGACAGTGGCCATTAACGCACTGCAATCAGTGGCCAGCCCCCACCGTTTTCTGGGAATTAACTCAGATGGCAATGTGTCTATTATCACCACCAAGGGAAATCAATATGCTCACGTCGTTCTCCGTGGTGGCAATGGTAAACCCAATTATGATTCCGTCAGTGTTTCTATCTGTGAGCAAGAGCTAGTTGCTGCCGGTATTGCACCGAACATTATGGTGGATTGCAGTCATGCCAACTCCAACAAAGATCATATGCTGCAGCCTCTGGTCCTAGACAATGTCGCCAATCAGATTGTTGAAGGTAACAAGTCTATTATTGGCGTGATGATGGAGAGCCACCTAAACGGTGGTAATCAGAAGCTTTCAAGTAACCCAGATGAGATGGATTATGGCGTTTCAGTAACCGACGCCTGTGTCGACTGGGAGACCACCGAGACTGCATTGGTGTCTATGGCTGATAAATTGCGCGATGTTCTTAAGACGCGCTAACCTGCTCTTAAGCGAATAGCTGTTCTTACGCTAATCACTATAATAAGCTAGCCATTATAAAAAGCCCCTGCTGATTTAGCTGGGGCTTTTTTGTAGCTGGTGTTTTATCTGTATTCGCTTTTTAGCAGATACGTTTTTAGCAGATACTTTCTTTAGTGAAAATTTTAGTACCGCGATACATTTCGCCGATATCTACCTTAAGGGCTCTGGCAAGCATGGCGGCCTCGGTATCTTTGACCCGTCTCAATTGAACCTCGATCTTAGCCAATGTGCTGCGACTGATATCCCAGCCTAAAAGATTACAGCGGGCAGCCAGTGCTTCCTGGGTTAACCGTTGTTTTTCACGAATTTGCTTAACTGTGGGTCCAACTATATTCATCTCATGCGCTCCCTGCGAGGAGCCTGATTCTGCCAGTGAAAGACGTGACTAAAGTTCCGCAAATGGAGCAGCTTAGTTCCAAGATTTTATAATAGACAAAATGTCTCACTCAGGTCAGTTAATCACCGATTACTCTGCCGATTGACTCGCCCCAGGGCCAATAAAAAGGTATTGTTAGGGATTCTGATTCCCAACCGCAGCTACCCACTATGCCTAGATTACTCCTCCTCGTCGCCATCGCATTCTCAGTGTGGTACTGGTGGTCAACGGTTAAGCGTTTAGCGCCAGAACAGCGGCGACCCTTTTTTTGGCGCACAGCGTTCTGGGGTGTTCTGGGGGCATCGATAATCTTAGTAGCAACCGGGCGCATGCACTGGCTGGGTGCTGGCCTAGCGGCTCTGATACCCATAGGCAAGCTGGTACTTGGCTTTGGTTTACGCGCTCTGCCAATCTTGCGGATTCTTAGCCGATTTAAAACCAGTCCATCCCAGTTTGGCACCGGTTCATTAAAGGTAGAGATTAATTTTGCCAGCAAGAAAATGGATGGCGAAGTGCTCAAGGGTGAATTTACCGGCAAGCGCCTGTCTGAATTAAACCCCGAGCAGCTCAAAGCACTGTCTGAAGAATTTCGTGCTGCTGACCGAGAATCCTTTGTGCTGCTGCAGGCCTATCTATTGCGCAATGGCACCGGTGAACAGACCAATGATAATTATCAAGCAGGTAATTTCTCAGATATATCCAATGACGAAGCCCATAAAATCCTCGGAGTTGAGGCCAATGCTTCCAAAGAAGAGATTATCAAGGCCCATAAGCGTCTGATGCAACGTTTGCACCCAGATCGCGGCGGCAGTGACTATTTGGCAGCAAAAATTAATGCCGCAAAAGACCAACTTATTAGTTAATCCGTAACTGTTAGCGTCTTAGCTTGGTTTCAGCACAGAACCTAGGTTAAACAGGCATTAAACATCCACTGCCCCCTATTACCAACCGAGCTAACCTATGCAACCTGGCAACTATGCTGTTGATGCCGACAGAAAAATCAACTGGAAAGTCTTTCAAATTATCTGGCCCTATATGCTGGAGCACAAAGCACGTATCGGCATTGCGCTGGTCTGCTTAGTCCTTTCTAAAGCTGCCAGTGTCACCGGGCCTTTCCTGCTTAAATACATCGTCGATGGTCTGGGGATGGACAGTAGCAACGGACTACCTGCCGAGAGTTTACTAGTGGTGCCTGCGGCTCTTATTATCGCCTACGGCTTTGCTCGCCTGTCGATGATTTTGCTGGGTGAAATTCGTGATACGGTGTTTGGCCGTGTCACTGAACGCGCACTGCGCCGCATTGGCCTGCAAGTATTCAAGCATGTGCATGGTCTGGATTTGGACTTTCACCTCAATCGCCGCACCGGCGGTCTATCGCGCGATATTGATCGAGGCACTAATGGCATCAGCTTCTTGATGCGCTTTTTTGTCTTTAATATTGCCCCTACACTAATAGAAATTACCCTGGTGATCGGTTTGCTGTTCTATAACTACGGCATTGCGTTTGCGGCTATCACCATGAGTTCTGTGGTTTTGTATATTCTCTTTTCCATGGTCACCACCGATTGGCGCACCCAGTTTGTCCGTGAAGCGGCGAAGGCAGATTCTCAAGCCAGCACCATCTCAATCGACAGCCTACTTAACTACGAAACCGTTAAATACTTTACCAATGAAGACTATGAAGCCAATCGCTACGACGTGGCCTTAAAAACATGGGAGAAGGCACGGCGCAAAAATCGCCTGTCGCTACTCAGTTTAAATGCCGGTCAGGCACTCATTATCACAGTCGCCATGACCGCCATGATGTGGTTGGCCGCCCAACGGGTTACAGAGGGCACCATGACCATTGGTGACTTTGTGCTGATCAATGCCTTTATGATGCAGCTCTTTATCCCGTTAAATTTTTTGGGTTTTGTGTATCGAGAAATTAAGGGCTCCATGGCCAATATCGAAAATATGTTTGCCCTAATGGAACTCAGTTCTGGCGTCAAAAATATTAATAATGCTCCTGACCTTGAGATAACCAAGGGGGCTATCAGCTTTAATAAGGTATCTTTTCATTACCGACCAGACCGCCCTATTGTTAAAGACCTTAGCTTTGATATCCGTGCAGGCGAGAAAGTCGCCATTGTTGGCGCCAGCGGTGCAGGAAAATCAACCCTGGTCAAACTGCTGTTTCGATTCTACGATCCCAGTCAGGGCAGCATACTGATTGATGGGCAGGATATTAGTCAGGTAAGTCAGCACTCTCTCCGTCAGGTGATTGGCATAGTGCCCCAGGACACGGTGCTGTTTAATCAGAGCATCTTTGAAAATATACGTTACGGTAATCCCGAAGCATCAGACGCAGAGGTATTGCAGGCCATCAAACTTGCCCACTTACAGAGCTTTATTGCCGAACTGCCAGATGGCGCTGAGACTGTTGTTGGTGAACGCGGGTTAAAGTTATCTGGCGGAGAAAAGCAGCGCGTCGCTATCGCCAGAACTATATTAAAACGCCCGCCTATTTTGGTGTTTGATGAGGCAACCTCGTCACTGGACAGTAAATCTGAGCGTTCAATCCTCTCCGCACTACAGGAGATATCACAGGGACATACCAGCATGGTTATTGCCCACCGCCTATCGACCATTGTCGATGCGGATAGAATTGTGGTCATGGACCATGGCTGCATTGTAGAACAGGGCTCCCATCGCGAGTTACTGGCCAAAAAAGCCCGTTATTTCGAACTCTGGACTGCACAGCTTCGGGATCAAGCCTGATACTGAAATTACGGCTATTTGCAGGCTCAATGCATTGAATTAGCAATAGAAAGGCTTCAGTTGACGAAAAAATGATAACCAGTTCGCGTTTTTAGCGCGGTCTGGTTGCAGCAAAATCAGCAATGCATAGAATCTCCCCTATCAAGAACTGTTTCAAATATTTGTGTTGGCAGGATGCTAATAGGGAGATATACCATGGGAATCAATACTAAATTTAACGCCAAAGGCTTAATCAAGCTATTTGCTGGCGCCAGTCTCGCACTGCTAATAACCTCGCCCTCTTTCGCCGGAACCGTTGCAATTACCTACGAAGACGCTGGTACATCTACTGGTGGCGCAGGTGTACATAATTTGACCATTGATGGTGTTAGCACCTATGCAATGAATGCCAAGTCCAAGACACCAAAGTCTGGTGATACCTGGACAGCCACTGTAAATACCTACAATGATGTACAGAATGGTGCCGGCAAGTTCAACAAAAAAACGAAGGACATTAAAAAGTACAATCAGGTTGGTTGGTTATTCAACTACGGCAACCTCGCTGATACCATCAGCACCAACGCTCAGAGCTGGAATACTGCAATCAACCAGGCTGTGTGGAAAATAATGGGCAAGAAAGGCAAGTTAAGCTCAACAGCCCAATATGTTTATGAATATGCTACCAGTGGCCGCTATGACGACTACAACTGGAGCAACAGTATGACCGTATACACAGCGGGAAAGTTTGAATTTTTTGCTACAAACCCTCCAATAGCAACACCTATCCCTAGCGCTATATTCTTGTTCGGTTCAGTTATTCTTGGCCTGTTCGGGATTGTTCGACGCAAGTCTGATCTGCAAATCGGTACTCGCTGAAAACAAAATTTACAAACTAAGTAATGCAAATGAAAAAAGGCTCAGTTAGAGCCTTTTTTTGTGTCTGTTGATTTTAATTATTTTTACAAATAGCAGCAAAACAGTTCGGCACGCATATAGCCTGAAAAACAATTGGCCACTACAATGGAGCCATTATTTAAAGGGCCCCTACCATGTACTCTGCCACTCTCGAATTAACCAAACAGCTTATCTCTCGCTCTTCGGTCACACCGGACGATAAGGGCTGTCAGCAGCTAATGATCGAGCGCTTGGAAGCCGTCGGCTTTGTGGTTGAGCATCTACGCTTTGATGACGTCGATAACTTCTGGGCAGTGCGGGGTGAAGCGGGCCCTATTCTATGCTTTGCCGGCCACACTGATGTAGTGCCCACTGGCCCAGAAAGCGACTGGACTCACCTACCCTTCGAGCCCACCGAGCAAGACGGTCAGCTCTATGGTCGCGGTGCCGCCGATATGAAAGGCTCTTTGGCCGCGATGGTTGTCGCCGTCGAACAGTTTGTTGCCGAACATCCAAACCACAGCGGCCGCATTGCTTTTTTAATCACCAGCGATGAAGAAGGTATTGCCAGCAATGGCACTGTGAAAGTCGTTGAATGGCTCCAAGAACAAGGCATTACTCCTGAATACTGTCTGGTGGGAGAACCTTCCAGCACAGCACGCTGTGGTGATGTGATTAAAAATGGTCGCCGTGGATCGCTAGGCTGTGTCATGCGTGTTAAAGGTAAGCAGGGCCATGTTGCCTACCCCCATCTGGCCAGTAACCCGATCCATAGCGCCGCCCCAGCACTCACCGAACTTGTGGCTGAAGTCTGGGATGCGGGCAATGAATTCTTTCCAGCTACCAGCTTTCAAATCTCAAATATCAATGGCGGCACCGGTGCAACCAATGTTATTCCCGGCGAGTTGCAGGTCACCTTTAACTTTCGATTTTCGACCGCATTGACCGATCAGATACTTCGCGAGCGCACCGAGGCTATTTTAGACAAACATGGCCTCGACTATGAATTGGACTGGAAGCTCAGTGGCCAGGCGTTTCTCACGGCAGAAGGCGCGTTAGTCGAAGCGGCAGTTGCCAGTATTCTAGAGGTCACCGGCATAGAGACCGAACTGTCCACCGCTGGCGGTACCTCCGATGGACGCTTTATTGCGCCTATGGGCACCCAAGTTGTTGAAATTGGACCGGTTAATGCGACCATTCATCAGGTCGATGAGAATGTAAATATTGCCGATCTAGATATCCTGACTTCAATCTATCAGAGATTATTAGCCAAGCTGTTTACACAGTGAACCAGACTAGCCTATTCCTGTATGCCTCTACGGTACTTATCTGGGGCTCGACTTGGATCGCCATTACCTTTCAATTAGGTGAGGTGGATCCGTTAATTTCAGTGATCTATCGTATGGCCCTGGCCTCAGCCCTGCTCTTCGGCTGGTGCAAGTGGCGCGGCATTCCACTGGCACTGAAACCAGGTAATCATCGCTTTATGGTTGCTCAGGGCGTTTCTCTGTTCGGAATCAATTACTGGATGATCTACTGGTCGGAGACCTTTCTGCCCAGCGGGATTATTGCAGTACTTTTCTCTCTGATCGTATTTTTTAATATTATTAATGCGCGGATATTTCTAAAGCGCCGGATTGATATTAAAACCGTTGTCGGCGGCATTATCGGTCTGTCTGGCATCTGTATGCTGTTCTATCCTGAGCTAACCAAATTTGAAAGCGAATCCAATAGCGGCGCGATTAAGGGCGCGTTATTTGCACTTGCTGCAGTATTTACCGCATCCCTGGGAAATATAGTGGCCACCAGAAATGGCAATACAGGCATTTCAGTGTGGGCCATTAATGCCTGGGGAACTCTTTATGGCACGGCTGCACTATTAATTATTGCACTGGTTACTGGCGCCACATTCTCTTACGACAATAGCTTCGAATACACTGCCTCGCTAGTGTATTTATCAACCTTCGGGACAATATTGGCGTTTGGTGCCTACCTTAAATTACTTATTTTAATTGGCCCGGAAAAGGCAGGTTACAGCGGATTACTTATTCCCTTTGTGGCGATTATATTGTCGACAATATTTGAAGACTATCAGTGGACGCTGTTGGCAGTGATGGGATTTGTCTTGGCTGCATCGGGCAATTATTTAGCCATGCGCAAGTAAAGCGAATCTGGAAACTGGTTTCAAACGGGTAATTTTTGTAGGGCAAACACATCGAAGCGCGTCGACTTGCCCTCTAAGCTGTAGGTAGGCTGCCTATCAGCAAGATACCCCGCACTCGCCGAGCGTTTAACCACCACTCTGAAGCGGGCTCTCACCAGAGCCAGATCAAGTAACGCCGATGCATCTTCATCCGCACCCACTATGCCGTGAAACGCCTGCATTTCCTTTTTTACCTTGGCGCTTTTCTTACGTTCGGGGAACATGGGGTCGAGATAGACAATATCGGTCAGCTGCTCTGCTGGCAGACCGTTTAAATAGGTGGCTGAGTCCCCTTCTAGCAGGTTCATTCTGGCCATTATTTCCGCCAGCTCAGTATCACCCTGACCTTCAATAGATGCGCGCTGCAAGCCGTCAGAGAGCAGGCTGTGAACAATGGGGTTGCGTTCCAGCATCTGCATTTTGCAGCCGAGTCCGGCCAATACAAAGGCATCACCGCCCAGACCAGCCGTGAGATCCAGCACCTGAGGGGCAAACTTTCCCGAGACACCCACGGCTTTGGCGATAGCCTGACCATTACCGCCACCATGCCTGCGCCTGTGAACATTAGCGCCGCTGTTAAAGTTACAGCGCACCGGTCCATGGTTGGAGCGCACCGCGGGCTTTAAACAGAGTCCGTCACTGGCGTACTCAAGAAAATAATCTACTTCTGCTACAGGGGTATGTTTAATCTGAGAAAAATCAATTAAAGGCAGATTAAGCTTCTCCGCTAGGGTTTCAGCATCTTGCTGTAAGCGAACATCGGAGTAGGTTATTTTAATAGTAGGCATGTTCATATTTTACCCCATATACTTCACTAACTGGCCTACGAGCGACCTCCTTTATGAAAATCTTACTCAGTATTATTACTCTGCTAACTATTGCTGCCTGCGATCGCTATCAGGTGACCCTCAATGAACGTGAAATCTACGCCCCGCCGATATTATTTGGTGATTATGAGATCCTCGACCCTGCTTTACGCAACTGTGTCGCCCAGGCCATTAACGATCAAAAAATTACAGTGGCTGAAGAACTGAAACTATTAAATTGTTCCTATGGGGGCATTGTTAGCCTGACCGGCCTAGATCGCTTTACTAAGCTAGAAACGATCAATCTATCCAATAATAAGCTTGAAACGATCAAACCTATGATGTTTTTTGGCGACCTCAAACGGCTTAATCTGCAGGGAAATAGCGGGCTTTCTTGTAAGGATTTACTTAGTTTAGAGCAATTATTAGCGGCAGATCTCTACAGACCGGAAAGCTGCCTGTAGTTTTTATATTTTGTGATTTAAAAATTGTAACGGTGACATTTTGGTGCAAAAACATATCCACAGAAGCTGTGGATAACTTTGTGGATTAACCACTGTGCAACCCGCCATAAGCCCCAAAAAGCGGGCATGTTTGTTAGATTGGTTGTTTTTTGTACAGATACAAAAAGCCAATAAAATCAATGAGTTATGTATTTCGCAAGTAAATATCAATGACTTAGCGCGACTTGTTAAGATCATTTGTAGAATAAACAGGCCTCTGTGGAAAAAAAATCCAATTTAACTGAAAACTATTCACTAATTAGCATTGCCAGCTTGAATAAAAAGTGCTTCACAAATTTATAACAAGCCAGTTTGACTGATAAAATCCGGTCTAAATAAGCTCCAACCAGTCAAAACCTTCCTGCTGGCAGGCATAGTGCAGATTGCCCTGCCCCGTATAGACTTTTTCGACCGCATCACGAACCTTATCCAAACTATTGTTCTTATCACTGATATGGCCAATCACCAGCTGTTGGATCAGGCTTTGATCAACATTGGCCAATAATCGAGCCGTTTGCTGATTATTCAGATGCCCCCACTGACCGCTGACGCGATCTTTTAAAAATGCCGGATAGGGTCCCATGGCCAACATATCGAGATCATGATTGGCCTCGAGCAGCAGACCATGGCAATTATCGTACTGTGCTTCCACGTGAGGCGTTAAAGACCCAATGTCGGTCAGCACACCAAGCTTGTGATTAAGGCTGTTAAACAGGTACTGAACAGGTTCTCTGGCATCATGAGGAACAGGCACTGGGGTAACCGTTAAATCCCCCACTTGAAACTCGGTATGACTATCGATGATATGGAAATCGGTGGTGGGATTTTTGAGGTCACGGCTTTTTAAACAGCCGGCGGTCAGATAGACCTTAATACCAAACTTATTGGCCAGAGGCATAACCCCTTTCCAGTGATCACTGTGCTCATGGGTCACTAAGATAGCGTTGAGGTCCTGTGGCTGCTTCCCCAGCTTAGCCATTCGCAGGGTAGTCTCTTTAATAGAGAAGCCACAGTCGACCATAACGCAGGTGTCACGCCACTCAATTAAAGTGGCGTTGCCTTTACTGCCGCTGCCCAGGGATGCAAATCGCATTGCGCGAGGTGCCTTAGGACATATTACCCCGTAGTACTTTTAACAGGCGCAGTGACTCGGCTTGATTCAAGCCCTCACCGTCGGGGCCTATAATACGGACCTCAACACTGCCGCCAACGGCCTCCACCAGCACTCGATAGTTAACTTCAAGAATTTCATCACCGGCTCCACCACCAAACCAGCGATTAAAGAACCCAGGTTCATCCGTGGTTTCTTCAGTGTAATTAACGTACATGACCCCTTCAGAGCGATTCTTGTCTACGGTAACAAAACCACCGCGATCTGCAGAATAGCTAATAGAGGCCCAGGTTCGATCAAAGCTCAGCTTGACCTGAATGTAGGGATCAGCGACTGCCGGGGTAATTATTTCGACCTTGGCTTCACCGCCAATATCCTGTGCGAGTAGAGAGACACTGGCATACTCTGAAGCAGAAGCCAGATCATTCGCGACCAGACTTAACATGTCTGATTCCCGAGTTTCGTTCTGTGATTTTTCAGGCCATTCCAAGCCCTCTTCTTCCCCTTTGGCAGCCTGCTGATGCAGCGCGGAGATCTCAGTGCTGTCGATCTGCACACCTGGCGCTATCTCGAAGCGAAAGCGGTGAGCGCTGTCTTCATCTGAATTAAAGTTGACCCAGACTGTTTCAATAATACCCGCTGAACCCTCGGCCTTGGCAGAGGGAATACCGTTACGATTTAGGATGTTACGAACCCGAGGCCAGGCTTCACTGGGAGAGATATTAATTAGAATCCAGCGACGGCCTTCAACAGACTGTATTTTCACTAGCTGCTCAAACGTATTCACAGAGGCGGGTTGTGGCCGAGGAACCTCATAAGATACCAGTTCCACAGAATTTACCGGAATCACTGGAATCGGATAGATCTGACCCAGAGTCGCACTGTCTAAATCTGCAGGCACTACTGTTGGTTGAGTTTCCTCTGCCAACAGGTAATCGTTAGAACGATCACGTAACCCCAACCAGCCACAGCCGGTCAGATTTAAAATAAGTACAACGGAAAATCCGGTAAGAATCTGTTTCATTATTTTGTAGCCCCTGTGCGCGCTATTATTAAGCGCTTAGTAAATACAAATAGCTTATTAAATCAGTTTGGCACTTTTCAGTGCAGCCGCCACTTGCTGATGATGTTGATCTGAGAGCACTGTCATTGGTAGTCTCAATGCATTCTCCATCAATCCCAGCTGGCTGACAGCCCACTTAACTGGAATCGGATTAGCTTCAACAAACATAGCATCGTGCACGGGCAATAATACTGTATCCAGCTCCGCAGCCTTAGCAGCATCACCTGCAAGTGCAGCTGCGCACATTTCAGACATCAGTTTTGGGGCAACGTTTGCCGTCACTGAAATATCACCCTTACCACCCAACAACATCAGCTCTCTGGCAGTATGGTCATCACCGGAATAAACAGCAAAATCAGCGGGGCACTGAGCAACAAGCTGCTCAGCTCGCTGCAGGTCGCCAGTGGCTTCTTTGATACCCACAATATTGTTAATGGCACTTAGGCGCAGAACTGTTTCAACTTGCATATCGCAGGCCGTTCGTCCTGGCACGTTGTAAAGAATCTGGTCGATAGCAACGGCTTCTGCAATGGCTTTGTGGTGCAGATATAAGCCCTCTTGGGTGGGCTTATTGTAATAGGGTGTGACTAGCAGGCAGGCATCTGCGCCAGCTTCTTTAGCCGACTTAGTGAGCACGATCGCTTCGCGCGTGCTGTTGGCACCCGTGCCGGCAATAATGGGGATACGCCCAGCAGCCTGATCAACTACCTGACGAATAACTGCACTGTGCTCGGAGACATCTAGGGTTGCTGATTCCCCTGTGGTGCCTACGGCGACAATGGCGTTAGTGCCCTGTTGAATGTGCCATTCAACAAGGTTTTTAAGCGCATCCCAGTCTACTTCCAGCGAATCTGAATGCAGGGGGGTAACCAGTGCGACAATACTTCCTGTGATCATTTTTTTCCTAAACCTCTAAATAAATCTATCACTTAATAAGTTTTCCTAATAAACAGCACCTAACCAATATTCGGGCAATGGTACTGATGGGCCTGTAGTCGCACAAGTGAAACCTCAGTCTCAATCGGCTTAACGGCGTTTTTTCTTTTTCTCGGGCAAATTGTACAAATCGGCCTCGCCTTCGGGACGATTTTTAAAGCGTCGGTGCACCCACAGATATTGCTCTGGCTGCAGCATTATCATGTCTTCAACAATCTTATTGATTCTGCGGGTATCGACAAGGTCATCTCCCACAGGGAAATCTTCAAGTGCGGGATAAACAGTAATCTTGTAGCCCTGAGAGCCAGGTAACCTTACATGACTAAAGGGCACCACAGCAGCACCGGTTTTCTCGGCAAATCTCGCTGTCGCGTAAACAGTAGCAGCCTGAACACCAAAAAATGGAACAAATAGCCCCTGGCCAAGACCATAGTCTTGATCTGGGCCATACCACAGGGATCGGCCTTTCTTTAGGGCCTTCATGGTGCCGCGCACATCTCTGCGCTCGAATACCATGCCATCCCCCAGTCCCTGATTAAGCCGGCCGCGGGCCTGTAAAAAGTCATAGACAGGATTGCCATGAGCGCGATACATGCCGTCCATCTGAAACACCGAGGAAATCGCCGCAGTGCCTATCTCTAAGGTGGTGTAATGAATACCCAGCAACATAACGCCGCGACCTTTCACTGCACTGAGATTTTCTAGCCCTTCAAACTGCAGTAACTTGGCAAACCGCTTTTTAGACCACCACCAGGCAATTCCCACTTCCATAAAGGCAATGCCCGTACTGATGAAGTTTGCTCTGAGCATGACTTCGTTCTGCTCTGGGGTCTGCTTTGGAAAGCACAGTTCAATATTGCGCTGGGCGATGGTTTTTCGGCGACTAGGAAAACGATAGATAGCTAACCCAATTCCCTTTCCCAGCACTAACAGCAGTGGAAACGGCAACGCAGTGACGGCACGCCACAGACCAAAGGCCAACCAGATTGGCCAGTGGCGCGGGTGCAATAGGCTGGTCTTAAACTGCGTACCTTTAGAACTCATCCTGCTGGACCTTAGATTAGATCGCCAATGGCAACATCTGGGTTTACTTCAGCCTGGTAGTCGACGCCATCGACTTCAAACCCGAACAACTTTAAAAACTCCTGCTTGTAGCCTACAAAATCCGTGGTCTCGTGGAGATTTTCGGTGCTGATATTTGCCCAGGCATTGGCAACTTTAGCCTGAACTTCTGGACGCATCTCCAGCTCATCAACACGCAGACGACCCTCTTCATCTGTTCTTGGGCTGTCGTTGTACAGGCATTCGGTAAACAGTCGATAGAGCTGTTCGATACAGCCTTCGTGGCTGCCGTCGAGCTTCATTTCTTTAAACAGCATGGCCAAATAGAGAGGCATAATAGGAATCGCTGAACTGGCCTGGGTGACTACGGCTTTAAGCACCGAGACTCGAGCGTCGCCACCGGTGGCAGCCAACTTATCGCGAATGGCCAGCACCTTGGTATCCAGGTCTTTCTTAGCCTGACCAATGGTGCCATCCCAATAGAGATCCCAGGTGATCTTCTCACCTATATAGGTAAAGGCAGTGGTTTTAGCGCCGTCGGCCAATACACCGGCCTCGTCTAGAGCATCCATCCACATCTGCCAGTCTTCGCCACCCATGACGGTCACTGTGTCAGAAATCTCCTGATCATTGGCCGCATCTAGGCTAAATTCCTGAATGGTTTCTTTGTCGGTATTAATGCCGCGCATGGTGACACTTTTTCCCACGGGCTTAAGTGTAGAGTTAAAGACCTCACCTGTTTTAGGGTGCTGTCGGCGCGGAGATGCAAGGCTATAGATAACCAGATCTACCTGACCTAAATCCGCTTTGATGGTATCGATGGTGCGCTGCTTTACATCATCGGAAAACGCATCGCCGTTCAGGCTCTTGGCATACAGGCCATCCTGCTCGGCAAATTTATGAAAGGCTGCGCTGTTGTACCAGCCAGCAGTGCCGGGCTTGATCTCGGTACCTGGCTTCTCAAAAAAGACCCCTAGGGTCGATGCACCGCCGCCAAAGGCTGCAGTGATACGGGCCGCCAAGCCATAACCAGTAGAAGAACCGATGACTAACACGCGCTTAGGCGCGTTTTCTATCGGGCCCTGAGCTTTAATGAAATCCATTTGATTTTTGACATTGGCTTCGCAGCCAGTCGGATGTGTAGTGATACACATAAAGCCGCGAACGCGGGGCTTAATTATCATGTCGCTGTCTCCATACATTGTGTTAGTGGCAGGTGCTCAAATTTCAGCGGCAATGATACAGCACTGGCCCGAATCTAGTAAGGTTTGTTCAGGACTTAAAACCACGCCGATGCTATGCTGCGGCACATAAAAAGAAGTCGTGCAATTAATTAGGCGTTTTAATGACCCAGCCCAAAAACCTTCCCTACCCGTTTATGCGGCCAGAGTTTCTGCAAGCATTAGAAAACAGCAAAAGTGCCTCTGAACAGTCTGGCTGGCAGCCCATTCATCTATCGCTGGTGGACGGGGAACAAACTGGGTTTATGCCCCTGTATCTCAAAGAACATTCCATGGGTGAATATGTTTTCGATCATGCCTGGGCCAACGCCTACCATGAAAATGGTCTTGAATACTTTCCCAAACTTCTTACTGCTATTCCCTTTACACCCTCTACAGGCCCCAGAATACGAGGCATAGAATTACTCGAGCAGAATCATTGCAATCAGCTTTTCGAAGAGGTACTCAGCGTTGCCGATGAAACAGATGCCTCAAGCTGGCATCTGCTGTTCCCTCAGGCCCGGGAGCTAGAGCTGTTCAATGATCCCCGTCTATTGCAGAGAAGCGGCGTGCAATACCATTGGCACAACCGCGACTTTCAGAGCTTTGATAATTTTCTTGGCACCATGAATTCCCGCAAACGCAAAATGGTACGCAAAGAGCGCGCCGAAATTGTACGCCAGAATATCGACGTCGAGGTGTTGGTGGGCGCGGATATTACAGAAGAGATTTGGGGCCTGTTTTATCAGCTTTATGAGCGTACCTATGCCAAACGCAATGGCACTCGAGGTTATTTAACCCGCGCATTTTTCACCGAAATAGCAGCGACCATGCCTGAGCAAATCGCCATGGCTGTGGCCAGCCAAGAAGGTATTCCCATCGCCTGTGCACTGTACTTTTTCGACTCAGATACATTGTATGGACGCTACTGGGGAAGTGTCGCTGAGTTTTCCTACCTGCATTTTGAACTCTGCTACTACCGTGGTATTGAGTTTGCCATCGAGCGAGGATTACAGCGCTATGACGCCGGCGCTCAGGGAGAACACAAGCTTATGCGCGGCTTTGAACCCATTAAAACCCACTCCTTACATTGGATCAGGCATCCCGAATTTAGAGATGCCATTGCGCGATTTTTAACCCAGGAAGAACGATCTATTGATAGCCATATGCAACAGGCGGAAGACCTGCTGCCCTTTAAGAAGGCCGAGGCTTAAAAAGATTTAGAGTAAGAGTTAGAGTAGGAATAAAGTAGGAAACTGTGGCTTAGCGGGCCCGACTAAAAAGCCAGCGCCCTGCTTAGCTACCACTCACCAATATTTTCCATTGATGCCCAGGGCTCAAGCACTGGAAGCGCATCGCCCTGCTGTAGCAATTCGATAGATATATTGTCTGGTGAGCGTATAAAGGCCATATGGCCATCACGTGGCGGACGGTTAATAGTCACGCCGGCTTGCATAAGTTGCTCACAGGTTTCGTAGATATTATCGACGCGATAAGCCAGGTGACCAAAGTTGCGGCCGCCGGTATATTCTTCAGGATCCCAGTTATGGGTCAGCTCAATAACCGGAGCACTGTGCTTATGGGCTGTATCAAGATCTTCAGCCGCGGCGAGAAAAACCAGCGTAAAACGCCCTCTTTCACTGTCCTTTCTATACACCTCAGTTAAACCTAAACCCTCACAGTAAAACGCCAGTGATTGCTCAAGATCCGAAACACGAACCATTGTGTGTAGAAATTGCAGACCCATAATTTTTCTCTAATTAATAAACGTTACCAAGAGCCGAAATTATAGCGCGAGATAACGTATGTCGCTCAACAGTTTTACCAGATGAGTCATAAAGCGGCCCGCATCGCCACCATTAATTACTCTGTGGTCGTAGGATAAACACAGAGGCAACGTCAGTCGCGGGGCAAATTCACTGCCATTCCATACCGGTTTCATTTGAGATTTTGAAACCCCAAGAATACCAACTTCGGGCGCATTAACGATCGGGGTAAAACCCGTTCCGCCAATGGCGCCTAAGCTAGACAGCGTAAAACAACCACCCTGCATATCTGAAGGCTTGAGCTTGCCATCACGGGCCAGACCGGCCAGCGACATAATATTTTCAGAGATTTCCCAGATGCCTTTTTCATTGGCGTCTTTAATAACCGGAACCATCAGACCACGAGGCGTATCTACGGCCATGCCGACATTGATGTAATGCTTCTGAATAACATGCTCACCATCGCCCGCCAGCGAACGATTGAATTCAGGATTGGCATGCAGCGAGGCGGCAATAGCTTTAATTAGGAAAGCCACTGGAGTCACGCGAATACCGCGCTTTTCACCCTCGGCTTTAAGCGACTTACGGAAGTCTTCAAGTTCGGTAATATCCGCATCATCAAACTGGGTAACATGGGGAACATTGAGCCAGTTACGCTGCATGTTGCTGCCAGTCAGTTTTTGAATCTTGGTCAGCTTTATAGATTCGATCTCACCAAACTGACTGAAGTCGACAACAGGTACCTCAGGAATACCTGAGCCGGTAGATGCTGATGCAGGGTTGTTTAGCGCGTTCTTTACGTAGCTATCGACATCGTTCTTTTGGATACGGCCACGGGGACCTGTACCTGAAACCTTTTCGAGGCTAACGCCAAGCTCTCTTGCTAGCATCCGTACCGAGGGGCCTGCATAGACATCTGCTGAGGTGCTGCCCTCAGCAACAGCTGGGGCAGATATTGCTGTCTGCGCTGCTGCTGGAACGGGTGCTGCTGGAGCTACTGACGGACTTTTAACCTCAGTCGCAACCGCTGTTGCCTCTGCTGGAGCAGCGATTACTTCTGCCTCAGCATTCGACACCTGCAAAATTGCTACCTGACTGCCAGTCCGCAACTTGTCGCCTTCGGCGGCGAGAATTTTAATGACTTTGCCTGAATGGGAGGAAGGCACATCCATGGTTGCTTTGTCTGACTCTAAGACAACTAAGGTATCGCCCTCTTCCACCTGATCACCAATGGCAATGGAAATCTCAATTAGATCGACTTCATCGTCGCTGCCAATATCAGGGACAACGATTAATTGTTCTGACTCAACCGCTGGAGCTTTAGCGGCTGGCGCTTCTTCTGCTGGCTGAGGCTCTGTCTCTTGCTGAGGTTCTTCAACAGATGTCTCTTCAACAGGTGCTTCTTCTTGCGCAGACTGTTCAGCAGCACCAGTTTCAATCTCGGCAATGGCATCGCCGACCTTAACGGTTGCGCCGTCCGCCACCAGATACTTAACCAGAGAACCGGCAAAGGGGCTTGGCACATCCATGCTGGCCTTATCAGACTCTAGTACTATTAGGGAATCTTCCAGTTCTACGGCATCACCTGGCGTCAAATTCAACTCAATTACATCGACGCTCTCTGCACCACCAAGATCCGGAACTGTTACGATTTCTACTGCCACTTTATTGCCCTTTTATAGTTACCTAAACGTTACCTTAAATGCCACTTAACAATTACTACTAATCACTAACTTACAGATAGAGAGGATTAGCTTTCTCTGGATCAATACCAAATGTCTTAATTGCCTCGGCAACCACTGACGACTTAATCGCACCCTGATCTGCCAGCGCTTTCAATGCAGACACCGAAATAAAGTAACGGTCAACTTCAAAGAAATGACGCAGTGCCGCACGGCTATCGCTGCGACCGAATCCATCAGTACCCAACACACTCATGGGGCTGCTAATGTAGCTACGCATCTGCTCGGCGTAGTTTTTCATATAGTCAGTGGCTATAACTACCGGCGCACCGTTGTCGCCGAGTTGCTCTGCTATATAAGATTTTTTAGCCTTCTTAGTAGGGTGCAATAGATTCCAGCGATCGATGGCCTGACCTTCCCGAACCAGTTCATTAACACTGGTAAGACTCCAGATATCGGCGTCTACTGAATAGTCCTGCTTAAGAATTTTAGCGGCAGCAATCACTTCGTTAAGAATTGTACCCGCACCCATTAAGGTGACATTCAGTGACTTACCTGATGCTTTCTTAGCTACAGCAGGAAGTTTATACATGCCCTTAATAATGCCCTCTTCTACCCCTTTCGGCAGCTCAGGCTGAACATAGTTTTCGTTCATGGTGGTGAGGTAGTAGAAGCAGTTTTGTTTTTCCTCGAACATGCATCTGATGCCGTCTTGAATAATCACGGTCAGCTCGTAACTGTAAGCGGCGTCATAACTCTTACAGTTGGGAATGGTGTTTGCCAGTATCAGACTATGTCCATCTTGGTGCTGTAAACCTTCACCGTTCAATGTGGTTCTACCGGCAGTGGCACCAATCAAAAAGCCGCGCGCCTGACTGTCGCCAGAGGCCCAAGCCAGATCGCCAATCCGCTGAAAACCGAACATAGAGTAGAAAACATAGAACGGGATCATTGGGCAGGCACTGGTACTGTACGCCGTTGCCAATGCTAACCAGGCCGACATCGCGCCCGCTTCGTTAATACCCTCTTCGAGAATAACGCCCTTTTTATCTTCTTTGTAATACATGATTTGCTGGTGGTCATGGGGAACATATTGCTGGCCCACGGAGGTGTAGATTCCCAGCTGACGGAACATGCCTTCCATACCAAAGGTACGGGCTTCGTCCGGCACAATTGGTACCACTGCCTTACCAATATTTTTGTCTTTAATCAGCGTAGACAGCACACGAACAAAGGCCATGGTAGTTGAAATCTCACGCTCGCCGCTGCTTTCCAGCTGCTTTTTAAAGGCACTTAAGGGCGGCACAACCATGGGTTCAAAGTGATGCTTGCGCGCGGGCAATGGTCCGCCCAGCGCCTCACGGCGTCTGTTCATATAGGTGAGTTCGGGGCTATCTTCTGCCGGACGATAATAGGGAACATCTTTGAGCTCATCGTCTGAGATAGGTAGGCCAAAGCGATCGCGGAAGCTACGCAGGCTGTCCATATCAAGCTTTTTAACCGAATGAGTATCGTTAGCGGCCTGACCATCACCGAGGCCATACCCCTTAACAGTGTGGGCAAGAATTACAGTGGGCTTACCCTTGCTGGCGACAGCTTCAGAATAGGCGGCATAAACCTTATAGGGATCGTGACCTCCGCGGTTGAGGGCCATAATCTGGTCGTCGGTCATATCTTTAACCAACTCAAGCAACTCTGGGTATTTGCCAAAGAAATGCTCACGAGTATAGGCACCGCCGTTGTACTTGTAGTTTTGCAGCTCGCCATCGCAGACTTCATTCATGCGCTTGATGAGCATGCCACTCTTGTCTTTTTCTAGCAGTGCGTCCCAGTGACGACCCCACACAACTTTAATCACATTCCAACCAGCACCGCGGAAGACGCCTTCCAGCTCCTGCATGATTTTACCGTTACCACGCACAGGGCCATCAAGGCGCTGGAGGTTACAGTTGATTACAAAAATAAGATTTTCTAGCCCTTCGCGACCCGCCAGAGAGATTGCTCCTAAGCTTTCCGGCTCATCACATTCGCCATCGCCCAGAAATGCCCAGACCTTTCTCTCACCGCGGGCAACCATGCCGCGCGCCGAAAGATAGCGCATGATGTGCGCCTGATAAATTGCCTGAATTGGGCCAAGGCCCATAGAGACGGTGGGAAACTGCCAGTAGTCCGGCATTAACCAGGGGTGCGGGTAAGACGATAAGCCAGTGCCATCAACTTCGCGACGGAACTTGTCTAGCTGCTCTTCGCTAAGACGGCCCTCAAGGAACGAACGCGCATACATACCAGGCGCACTGTGACCCTGAAAGAACACCAGATCACCAAGGTTGTCTCCCGCATTGCCGCGGAAGAAATAGTTAAAGCCAATATCGTAGAGCGTTGCTGCAGAAGAGAAGCTGGCGATATGGCCGCCAATACCTTCACTCTTCTTGTTGGCACGCATTACCATAGCCAGTGCATTCCAGCGTACCAATGAACGGATACGGCGCTCCATAAACAGATCGCCGGGCATGGCTTTTTCGCGGCTTACTGGAATAGTATTACGGAAGGGAGTGGTCACCGACTGGGGCAATTGCACACCGGTCTCTGCTGCATGTTCCTGTAACTGACTAAGAATATAGTTAGCCCTGTCGTCACCCTGAGCGCGACAGATTGAATCAAAGGCGTCTAGCCATTCTTGCGTTTCAGTGGGGTCTAAATCCTGCAACATGCGGCACCAATCTAAGTTAGTTAACTTTGAGGTTATTGCGGACCAAAGTATGGCCGCCAAGCTATAACCATTTAAGGGCGCAATGTTAATGTAGCTAAGCTACAAAATCAACCTTATGAATGTTCACTATATAATTTATTATTCTATATTAAGCATTAATAAAATCCGTTAACCCTATGTTTTAAATAGCTATCTATAAATATAAAGCAAAACCCTAACAAGTTAGTTTAACTACAGAATTTGCTGTTAAGGCTGAATTTCTAAAAATCATACTCATAGATCTGCCCCGGCTTACGCAAATCTACGGCTGTATTTTCCGCCGAAGCATCAGCCGTTTGCAGCCATAGCGCCCGTGGATTTTTAAGCAATATCCGCTGATAAGCATCCTGTAGTGAATCTGCCGTTACCGCCCTAACCTCTTTAGCGAGCTGTTCACGGAAGTCGAACTGCCGATAACCAAGTCCCACTGACTCCATAAAGCGGCCATTCATTTCCCCTAGGTTTTTGGGCCTTTCCTCAAGACTATTAAGCACCGAGGTCTGGTAGCGCTTGATGTCTTTACTCGTCAGCCCGTCAACATCTGCGCTGTAGTTAGCTATAAATTGGTTGAATTCATCTCTTAGACGAGCTTCATCAGCCACCGGAGACTGCACTAGCATCGCCAAGCCGGGAACTCGAGATTGGTTGCTGGCAAACGCAGAAACAACATAACCCAGCTGCTTTTCCGTCCGTAGGCTGTTGTAAAACGGTGACGAAAGCATTTCGCCAAGAAGTAGCACCTTTGCCCGCTCTTGAAGACTGTCCTCCGAACCTTGCAGATAAAGCACAACCGCAGCGTCAGCATGATCCACCGGTATCTGAGCTTCTACAATGGCCTGCTCTAGCTTGGCAATACTGATGGGTGCAGCAATCTCTTTTAGGGCAATAAAGGCCTCTATCTGAGCAGTAAGGGCCAGCGCCTCAGGCTCCCCATGGTTACCGCTTACCAACATCTCCACTGAGGCCTCTGCAAGCAAACCCTGAGAGAATTGCTGCAAATCAGCCATGGTTATCTGCTCGAGTACCGGCGCTTGCTGTAATGGCGTCCAGGCCCCTTTAATCATTGCATATAGCCCTGAAACTGCCTGACGGAAAGGATATTCTCGCTGAAAATTCGACAGCTTGCGCAGACGTGTCTGCTTGAGTCGCTCAAAGCGTTCTGAGTCCCATTCAGGGTTGGTTAGGGCTTGGAGAACGTCCCCCAATAACACTGATTGCTTATCGGAATAACCACCAACCACAATGGATATGCCACGATTGCTGGCGCTTAGGGAAAAGCTCAGGCCAGCTTCGGAGGCCGGATACACCTGAGCACCCAGCTGGTCTTTTACTAAATCTAGATACAGCTGCGCTGCAGTAAGGCCTTCGATGCTTCCAGTCTTATTGCTTATCAGACGAGTAATTACATGGGCCTTGGGCACACCGAAATCCGTATCCAGCAGATGCCAAACCTCAAGGCCCTCTTTTTTTATGAGCGACTGAGGCTTTTCATTGCCTGTGTCTGCCTGCAACTCAAGACTGGCGGGAATGTAGGGGTTACGCCCAGGTAGCTTAAGCGCCTCAATCTGAGCCGGCTCGCGCCAAACTGCCGCCAGCTCAGGGGCCACAGGATTAACCGCAAACTGCGCCTGATAATGTTCGGTCACCTTATCGGTTACAACCTCTGGCGCAGTGACCATCACGAATAAATTATCCACCGTCAGCTGTTCAGCCACCTGCTTAATAAGCTGTGCATCGTAGTCGGTCATCAAATAGGACGCGCGCAAAACCTCGGCCACAGGATAATGCTGCATCTGCCCTGCCAATCCAGACACATAGCCCATGGGGTTTTGCTTTTCCTGGAACCTGAAGGCGATATCGGACATTCTCGAGCGCTCTTCATAGCGCCAGTTCTGAATGCCCTGCTCGCGAATAATAGCAATCCAGGCAAACAACATCTCGACGATCTCGGCCTGATGCTCAAACCCGGACGGCGTAAGCCCTATATCAACAGAGAAAAGCGTGGAACTGCGATCTTCAAGACCACTACCAGCACTCAGACTTTCAGCCCAACCTTTATCTTTTAAAAGCTGCAGAAGACTGCCCTCGCCTTCATGGCCGACTAGCCCCGCGAGATAGGTCGCAGGCTTCTGCTGCCAATAGGGAGACATTTTAGGCAGCTGAAAGCTCAGACTCAGCTCGCGCAGATCTTTGAGGGGTTTCATAGCAATGGTTAATGGCAATCGATCCGCCTGAATAAACCGATCAATATGGGGTGCAACCTCGGTGTTACTGTTATTAATGGGTGCGAAGCGTGGATTGACCATGGCTTCAAGTTCATCGAGATTCTCTCGACCCAGCACCACCAACTTCATGAGGTTGGCCGAATAGTATTTTTTGTACAGAGCAATCAGGTCGTCTCGCACCGGGCGGTCATCACGATCTGCCAAAGTATCAAGGTTACCCACCGTAAACTTAGCCATTGGATGCATCGGGTCAAGCTGCTCCTGAAGCACATCCCACTGACGACGACTATCGTCTTTAATTTTTAAGCGATACTCAGACTCCACCGCATTGCGCTCACGGTCGACATATTTAGCGTCAAAATTGGGGCTGGAAAAGAAGGGGGCAAAGCGATCGAGAGCCTGACTTAAGTAGCTGGCATCGATGTCGAAAAAGTACGTGGTATTTTCTAGACCTGTGCCGGCATTGTGGCTGCCACCATGCTCGCTGATAAAGGTCTGATAATCACCAGGATTAGGATAATCCTTAGTGCCCAAAAATAACATATGTTCAAGAAAATGCGCCAGACCTTCTCTGTCAGCAGGATTTTGATAGCTGCCGACATATACATCTAAAGAGGCCGCAGCCTTATCGGTACTGGGATCAGAAATAAGCAGCACATCAAGCTTATTATCCAATGTGATGTGGCGATACTGACGCTCATCATTGGCGCTCTTGATAACCGGTTTAGTGGTTTCTATTGCAACCTCAGAGCTCGGCGAGCTTCCTGAACTACAACCCTGAAGCGCAATAACTGCAGCCAATACCAATAAAATTCTGTAACCATTAACCTGCAGGCGTGCAGTTAATTTTTTGATCATTCCTATTTCCCTTTTATGCTGTACTGATTTATAGCGATCAGGTGTTTCGATACGAAGCCCGTTAGCCTACTTCGCGTCCGTTGCCAGGCTTTCATCTTGCCGACTTTCATCCTCGGGCTGAAGATTGCCGCTACTCGGCCAGGCGTTATAGACCGCCTTAACCAAGGTGGCCAGAGGAATGGCAAAAAACACTCCCCAAAAACCCCAGACTCCCCCAAAGAAAAGCACCGCGACAATAATGGCGACGGGATGCAAATTAACCACCTCAGAGAAAAGTAATGGCACTAAAAGATTGCCATCAACAAACTGGATAAAACCATAGACCATAAATAACCAGAAAAAGTCACCGGAGTACCCCCATTGCACATAGCCGACTAGCAGCACAGGGATGGTTACCACGGTTGCGCCGATATAGGGAATCAGCACAGATAGCCCTACCAGCAAGGCTAAAAGCGCTGCGTAGTTAAGGCCGAGTATTAAAAATGCAACGTAAGACACCGCGCCAATAATAAGTATTTCAATCGCTTTACCGCGAATGTAGTTAGCAAACTGCATATCCATTTCAGACCAGATGGCGGTCATTACCGTGCGCTCTTTAGGGAGTAGCCTAGATAGAGCGCCAACCAGCTGATCTTTATCCTTAAGCATAAATAGCACCAGCATAGGCACTAAAAACAAGTAGATCATGATGCCCAACAGACCGGGGAAACTGCTTAGAGACAGGGCCAGAATTTGCTCAGCTAAATGCGCCATCTCCTCAGATACCCTGCCCCAGATAAGCTGAAACTGCTCGGGGGTAATGTAGTCGCCATAGGTTTCGGGCAATGTGATCGCCAGCTCTCTCAGCTTAGCCACCATATTTGGCAACTCCGCCAGCAGCAGCGATGCTTGACGTCCAACGCTGGGAATCAAAATAATCAGCACGGCAATAAACCCTGCCACAAAGAGCAAATAGGTTGTGGTGATAGCCCAGCCCTCAGAAAAACCGCGACGCTGTAGCCAGCTCACTAGCCCCTGAAGCAAGAATGCCAGAATTAAGGCGGTAAACACCGGACCTAAAACCGTACCCAATGTCGCCATAACAATCAGTGAAACCACTAAAATCACTGCCAGCAGCACAGCCTCTTCATTGCCGAAGTACTGCTCAAGCCATTTGTGAATTACCTGCTTCATCTGCGTTCCTTTCGTTGTATTGCTTTAATGTTATTACTTTCTATCCAACTTGGGCGTCAACCAACTCTAGCTAAGGCCCGTTTATGTTGGCTATCTGACCTGAAACTAGTGCATATTTCAACTGTCGTACTAAACTCAGTTATCGGCTAAAGTGGGATTGAAGTATTATTAAAATACTATGCACATTAGCATTTGTTTACCAAAGGGTTTTAAATCCAATTTTGAACGTCTCAATACGCCTAAAACGCTCTGGCCTGCGCCTCTTTTCGACTCTGGTTGTTACTGGCCTTTTAGGCTTGCTGCCCAGCACCCCCTCGATGTCAGCCGATATCAAACTACCTCTGCTCGGTGACAGTGCCTCTGGGGTTATATCTAAACAGCAAGAATATGAGCTGGGTAGACTCTGGTTGAAAAGCTTTCGCAGTCGCGTCCGTGCCTATGACGACCCCCTGATGCAACAATACCTTGAGCAACTACTTTATAATCTGGCCACCTACAGTGACCTTGAAGACCCTAGACTCGAGCTGGTTATTGTTAAGAATGCCTCAATGAATGCCTTTGCCGTTCCCGGTGGTGTAGTGGGCTTTCATACTGGCGTTTTTGCCTATGCCGAAAATGAAGATCAGATGGCCTCGGTACTCGCCCATGAATTAGCTCACCTCAGTCAGCGACACTTTGCTCGTGGTGTCGAGGCACAGCGCGCCTCCTCCATGATCAGTATGGCGGGGCTGCTCGCAAGCTTGGTCATCGCTGCCACCGTGGGAGGCGATGCGGGTATGGCAGCTATTACCTCCACCCAAGCAATGTCTATGCAGGGGCAGCTACGCTTCAGTCGATCCAATGAGCAGGAAGCTGACCGTTTGGGCATGCAGACCATGGAGCGTGCCACTCGAGACCCAGCCGCGGTCGCCGGAATGTTTGAAACCATGCTTAAGGCCACGCGCTTTGCCGGTAGTCGACTCCCTGAGTTCCTAAGGTCTCACCCTGTCACTGAAAAGCGTATCTCCGATGCCCGTGGTCGAGCCATGGCGCATACCATGCGTCACTATGTGCGCAACCCAGAGTATTTCCTGATGCAAGCCCGCGCTATTGTGGCGATGGAAAAAGATCCCAAAGACTCCATTAAACGCTTTCAAACCAAACTCGATAGCAATGCACAGAATGGAGATGCGGCTCGGTATGGATTGGCACTGGCCTATCTTAAATTAGGTAGCCATGACCAAGCAGGCGAAATACTTGCCAACCTTATTGCAACCAACCCCTACCTGCTGACCTTTCGCCATTCCGATATAGAACTAGATATCGCGCGTGGCAACTACGACGACGCTCTGGGCAAGCTCAACAAACTA
This sequence comes from gamma proteobacterium HTCC2207, assembly GCA_905182245.1. Taxonomy (GTDB): domain Bacteria; phylum Pseudomonadota; class Gammaproteobacteria; order Pseudomonadales; family Porticoccaceae; genus HTCC2207. The sequence continues at coordinate 41,238 of CAJJAS010000108.1, forward strand.
CTGAGCATCAACCCCAACAACTATCCTCTCACCACTCTTAAGTCCGAAGCACTCTGGCAAGATCATCGCTATGAAGATGCCGGTGAAGTTCTCACTGCGTTATCGAGAATGCGTCCTGAGGACCCTATGATTTGGTATCGATTGGCAGAGGTCCGTGGTCTAGCGGGTAATATCTCTGGTGTTCATCAGGCCCGCGCCGAATACTTTATTCTCGTCGGCGCCTTTGACCGAGCCCGAGACCAGCTTAGCCTAGCGGTTAAACTCGTCGCCGCAGACTTCAAACGCTCAGCTATTATTCGCCAGCGCTTAAAGGATATCGCCGC
>CAJJAS010000109.1 GCA_905182245.1 gamma proteobacterium HTCC2207
TTAATTATTCCAATAGGAAATTGGGTTATAAAAACGGCCTGTCGCCAAATACAAGAGTGGCAAAAAAATCCAAAGACATCAGGATTAACGGTGGCGATAAACATCAGCCCACGACAGTTTTTTCAGACTAACTTCGTGAATGAGGTACTAGAAGCTTTGGAAGAGACTGGAATTAATTCTAGTTTGCTCAAGTTTGAGATTACTGAGGGGCTTATTTTGGATGATGTTGATAGCGCTATTATTAAGATGAAAAAACTTAAACGCAGAGGGGTCGAGTTTTCACTAGACGATTTTGGTACGGGGTATTCCTCCTTGGCATATTTAACAAGGTTACCATTGTCACAATTAAAGATAGATCAGTCCTTTGTCAGCGGAATTGGTCATAACGCACGCCCTAGTATCATCATCAAGACCATTATCGCTATGTCAAAAAACCTAGGGTTAGAAGTTGTCGCTGAGGGCGTCGAGACGAAAGCGCAATTCGATTTTCCTGAGCCCCTGGGCTGTGAGCTTTATCAAGGCTATCTGTTCAGCAAACCCATGCCAGCATTGGAGTTTGAAGACGCATTAGCGTAGGGAATTATCGAGGCGTTCTCCATCACATAAGGCATAAGGTTAGGCATTTCTTTGTTAGATATTTGTGAGCAAAAAAAGGCCGCCGAAGCAGCCTTTTTTCTCCAAACTAACGACTAACTGGCCATGCGCTTAATTGAATAAAGATCAAAGCTTGCATCTTGGCAATCGAAAATAGTGTCAGACAATTCACGTGCGATATTGCCCTCTGCATTCCAAGCAGCTTCATCAGCAGCTTGCTCTGAAGCACTGCCCCAGAAATCAGCTCTTACAAAATCATAGTTTTGTAAAGTGCCACCAGCAGTCGCTGGATCAAAGGTAGGGACATGCAGGAAGGACATGTAGTTGGTTCCACGACCTGCAGTGCGCTGACCATCAATCCAGCTAGCAAAGGCTACAGAGGCAGCTAAGGTGTCTGTCTGAGTCTTGCCTTCTTTTATTGCACAGAATCTATAAGTAGCCTGAAAAACCTCGGCAGGATCCCATTCTTGCATTGGCGCGGTAACTGGCGATAGTTCAAAAAGGAACCTTTTATCTGGGTGGCATACAGTAGTGCTGTCAAATTTTTCACCGAAGGCTGCCGCTTGATTTTCTACCCAATCTTTCCAGCCAGCTTCACGGGCTTCTGCGGAAGACCAAATATTTGCCCACATGCCATCATAGTTTTCATTGGCAACCTTAGGTACTATGCCGAATGCAGCTGCTGCTGGTGTTGGGTCTGCATCGTTAATTTCGTTCCAAGCTGCTGTCAATTTGGCAAAATTTTCGGGGCTGTAGTCAGCACCGGCATTACAATAAATATACTCGACAACCATTGGCGCTGGCGCGGCGGATTGTACGGCTACTTCCAGCTCAACAGCCTCTTCATTTTTTTCGGCACAGCCAGCTAGCAATGCGACTGAAAGCGCTATTCCTGATATTAGCTTCATTCTGCGATACCCCTCTTTAATTATTTTCGTAGTTAGATTGGTTTAACCAATGCCTGCCATTATCCATCGCAAATTATACGTAAACGAGCAGACTTTCATTGTTATACAGCCTTCAACGGCTTTAATCAAAGTTATTGGTCTATGCTTACGGCGAATAAACCGACGTTTAGAGCTTCTACCTGTACTGAATTTGTTCAGTTGTCGCTATAATAGTCACACCTCCCCTTGGTGAAATTGGATATCACGCTAGCCTCCTAAGCTTGAATTTCAGGTTCGACTCCTGAAGGGGAGACCATTACAATCCTCACCATGAATTTACTCCTGCTAAATGCTGCACAAATTACTGATAATGTTGCCACCATCAATGGCCGACAGCTTGAGCACCTGCTTAGGGTGCAACGGGCAGAAATTGGGGATTCTGTGCGTGTGGGGCTGGTAAATGGCCCTATGGGCCAGGCAATGATCAAAACCCTTGATACCCAGCAGGCTATCCTGCACATTATTCTGGATACACCACCGCCAGCAATTACCCCGTTGACGCTGATCCTTGCATTGCCCAGGCCTAAGATGCTGCGTCGATCATTGCAAACCATTGCCGCGATGGGGGTAAAGACGCTCTATCTAATTAATTCGAGTCGTGTGGAGAAGAGTTTTTGGCAGACGCCGCTGCTAGCACCTGAGGCACTGGAAGAGCAACTTTTGCTGGGGTTGGAACAGGCCAAGGATACTCTGATGCCAGAGATCCATCTGCGTAAGCTATTTAAGCCATTTGTAGAGGATGAGCTTGCTGAGATTGTACAAGGTAGTCAGGCACTGGTTGCACATCCGATTACCGACGTACCCTGCCCCATTAACTGCTCGGCACCAGTGACCTTAGCCATTGGGCCTGAGGGCGGATTTATTCCCTATGAGATAGAGAAGCTTAACCAGGCTGGTTTTGAGTCGGTGCATCTGGGGCCGCGGATTCTGCGGGTTGAAAACGCAGTACCCGCATTGATATCTCGGCTTTTTCCCGCCTAGCGTCGACGCGGTGCAGAGCGCGCCGAGCGCGCAGATCTGGCTAACGGCTTAACCTTTTTGGTTTCACGCTTTTTAATTTCTTTCTCGCGACGGGACTCTCCCGGCACTAAAAACGAATCGCCATTACCAATCAAATCTGCCCGATTCATGCGGCGCAATGCTTTGCGCAGCATCGGCCAATTTTCAGGGTCATGGTAGCGCAGGAAGGCCTTATGCAAGGTCCGCTGTTCCTGACTTTTTGCGCTGAAGACCTGTTCGCTATTATTGCGACCCAAGGGCTTCAGGGGATTCTTC
>CAJJAS010000110.1 GCA_905182245.1 gamma proteobacterium HTCC2207
GCCACGGCAAGGCAAATGCGCATGCGTAATTTGGGCGGTATTATTATCGTTGATTTTATCGATATGCAAAATGCCGAACATCGCCGACAGGTTTTGCGCACCTTTGAAAAAGCACTGAATAGAGATCGCGCTAGAACCACGATTTCTGGTGTGACCGAGCTGGGTTTAGTGCAAACTACCCGCAAGCGAACCAGTGAAAGTTTGGGGCAGATTCTTTGTGAAGGATGCCCTACCTGTGGCGGCCGTGGGTCGATAAAATCTGCAGAAACGGTGAGCTATGAAGTATTGCGCGATATTCTCCGTGTGGCCCGTGCCTATGAATGTGAGACTCTGCGCGTTCTGGCATCGCCGTCGGTGATAGAGAGATTATTAGATGAAGATTCTGCACAGGTTGCAGATCTTGAAGCGTTTATTGGGCGATCCATTCAGTTCCGGACTGAAGATTTATTTGCCCGTGAACAGTTTGATATTATTCCTGTTTGAGTTTAGATAATGGCTGACAGCAACATCAGAAAAATCGGAAAGATAATTAGTCGTTGGCTGTGGTTAACCGCAGCACTACTAATTATCGGCACGGTTATTTTGGTGGTGATTGGTCGCCAGAGCATTAGTAGTGTTGATGAGCTGCGTCCGGTTTTACAGCAACTAATCACCGATAATGTCGGTATGCAGGTTCGCCTTGGTGAGATACAGGGCGAGTGGCCAAGACTGATTCCAATTCTCGATATTGAGAAAATAGAAATTGTCAGTGAAGATCAAACGCCAGCCATTGTGCTAGATCACGGGCGCGCCGATCTTGATCTCTTTAACAGTATCAAACACCTCAGCCCTATTTGGCGCGAGCTGGTCATCGACCAGTTAGCCATTACTATGGTTGAAGATGATGCCGGTCGTTGGAGCCTCAAAGGCTTAAAGGGCGGTGCCAATACAGATCTCAATATTATTCTCGATCCTTTATTTTATAGTCGTTCGATACGCCTGAGACTGGTACTAATTAATCTTGAGTTTTTCTCTGGCAAATTGATGCAGGTGCGCGGCAATGACGTGACCTTAGAAAACGATGACGATTTCCACCGTGCCGAGCTGTCTGTACAGCTCGCAGATCAGCAGGCTGATGAAAACATTCCCGCCTATGTATTGGTAGAGGGTTATGGTGATCCCTCTGATTTGGAAGCCTTTCATGCAGATGGCTATTTTCGTTTAGAAAACTTTAATATTTCTCAGCCAATTCTAGGCCTATCGAAATCCTTACTACCCAAATTATTTGACAATCTGACGGCGTTTAAAGCCAATGCCAGTGGTGAGGTTTGGTTTGATATTCATCCTGGTGGCTCGCTAGACTTTGAAGGAAATCTGGCGATTACGGAAATACCGCTCGACTGGTTGGCCGATGTTCCGCCTATTCAAAATCTCAGCACGGTACTTACCGGCTGGTATACGCCTGGGTCTGATTGGGGTACTCGGTTGCAGGGTTTTGATTTTGATTGGTCCGATACAAATATTGAACCGCTGGATTTGGTGTTTAGTCAAAAACTAGGATCCCGCTGGCAGGATTTTGACATTTCAATGAACCAGCTAGACCTAACAATACTGTCTGACTTACTGCGTGAGACTAAAATTCCTGCGAAAAATATTCTGGATGCGATTGATATACTGCGGCCGAGGGGAGAACTAAGCGCACTCACCTTGGGGCATAATAAAGGCGGCTACTATGCCTCGGCTAATTTGGATGATATTTCTGCTCGCCCCTATAAAGGTGCGCCGGGCGTAAAGCGTATTAATGGTTATCTCGAAGTGCAGGGGTCAGGTGGCTTTTTCCATCTTGCAGATACAGATGGTTTTGAGGTGTTTTTCCCTAAGCTGTACAAAGAGTATTTACTCGTCGAACAGTCTGAGGGTACCGTTTATGTGAACTGGCAGCCGGAGAAATTGGTGGTGCGCAGTACCGCGATGAAAACTACTGTCGACGCTGGCACTTCTAACATATTATTTTCGGTAGAGCAGCAGATCCCCTCCAACGGTCTTGTTCCCGAGGTGAATTTAGTGATCGGTGCCCGTGATATCGATGCGGCCTATATGAATAAGTACCTGCCCTATACCACACCTGCTAAGTTATCTAACTGGCTGAGCAGTGCCATAATGGCAGCTGATGTTAAAGAGCTAGGCATGCTACTTCGTGCTGGTCCACCCCGAAAAAACAAAACTTCAAAAACGACCCAGCTATTGTTTAAAACAGAGGGCACTGACCTAAATTATCATCCCGACTGGTTGGGTGCCCGAGATGTTAAGGCGCTGGTATTAGTGGACGATACCTATGTTGATGGCGTTGCCATTGGCGGCACTATTGGGGGTGTTGAGATAATCTCTGCCAAGGCGATAACCGGTGACCCAGCGGTTGGAACACAGCTATTGACCATAGATGCTCAGATTGAAACCCAACTAGGTGATGCTATTGCTGCGTTAGCTCAGTCGCCCCTTCGCAACCAAATTGGACCCTTGGCAGATTGGCAGTATTCAGGTGAAGCCGACGCCAAGCTACATTTAGAAATTCCGTTAAAACAAATTCCGGGTAAAGCCATTACTGGGGATTACCTTGTAAATGCAAAATTGCGCGGCGGGTCAGTGGACATTCCGAATACGCCAATTAGTATTAGTCAGCTTAAGGGTGGGTTGAATTTTTCAGTAGCCGATGGTCTTTACTCGGAGGATATTACTGGCGAGTTTTGGCAGCAGCCACTGAGCGCCAAACTGTTTAGAACGGGCAAACAACAGAAGGTCGCTATAAGCACCGCGGTAGAGCCAGAGAGCCTGAGTAAGCTGGTTAAATTCCCCTGGACCAAGGTGCTAACTGGCACGATTCCTATCGAAGGTTTACTGAGTATTAACGGCGCAGATGCACCTAGTAGTGGGGTGACATTGCAGCTGGTTAGTCAGATGGAAGCCTCTGAGGTTAAGTTACCAGCGCCCCTAACAAAAGTGGCAGGAGAGTCCAGAGCCTTGGATGTTACCTTACATTTTGACCCGGATTTTCAGCGCTTGGAAGGACGCATTGGCGATCAGCTAGTGACCGATTTACGTTTTAACCAGAGCCAGATGACCCATGGTTTAGTCAGCTTTGATCGCTCAGTGTCTGTGCCTGAGATAGGCGAGCTTTTGGTTGCTGGTTATCTTCCTACTACAGATCTGGATTTATGGAATCCGGTAGTGGCACTGTTTAGTGGGGCGTCAGAATCTAAGGCCACAGTCTGGCAGCCGGTGTTCGATCTGCAATTTGATTATCTAAATCTGGCAACCTTTAAATTAGAAAATATAGCTGCGCAGATTAGGTTAGCCGAGCAGGCGACTAACATTGCCTTCACCAGCGATCTTGCTGATGGCAAGTTGGTATTACCCATTGGATCAAGTCTGGTTCCAGGTCTTCACCTAACAAGACTGGCGTTGCCTAGTACTTTGCTCGAAGAAAAGATCGGTCAAAAGGGTATGGACCCTCGCACCTTTATTGCTGCAGACTTTTCAGTGGAACAGCTCTCTGTTGGTGATAAAGAATGGGGCGCACTGGCCTTTGAATTGCGCCCTGAAGTTTCAGGTGCTGCTTTTAATAATATCGTGGGCGATTTTTTTGGCCTGCGACCAGGACTGTTTACCAAAGAGCCGGACACAGAATTTTTCTGGCGCTACGACGGTGAAAGCTACTCCAGCCGACTTATTGGACCTGTTGGCGTAGACAATATTGGGGATCTATTTACCGGTTTAAATATTCCTAGAGTCGCCGATAGCCAATCTGGAAAAATGCTTTTTGATCTTTCCTGGCAGGACCAGCCCTGGAAAATTACGAAAGAAAATATTACTGGCGACTTCCAAATCAATTTACAAGACGGCAGTTTTTATACGTCGACTGGTGGTGCCGGTGCGGCACTAAAATTGGTGAGTCTGTTTAACTTTGCTAACTGGTTAAAGCGTTTGCAGCTCGATTTTTCTGATGTGACCAGTCAGAACCTCGCCTATAACGATCTGGTGGGCACCATTCGTTTTAATAATGGCGTTGCCAGTTTGATTGATCCTCTAAGAATCAAAATGCCCTCTGGCCGTATGAATATGGGCGGTAATTTTGATTTAGTGAATGAGCAGGTAGATGCCCAACTTGTGGCCACTCTGCCTGTAGCGACTAATCTACCCTGGGTAGTTGCATTGCTGGGTGGTGTGCCCGCTGCCGCTGGGGTTTATCTGACCAGCAAGCTGGTTGAGAAGCAGGTCGATCGGCTGTCTAGTATTAGCTATACCCTGTCGGGTCCCTTTGATGATGTTGAAGTTGCTGTTGATAAAATTTTTGCTGCCGAACTAAAGGCAACGGATCAGCCTGCAAACCCAAAGACAGAAAAAAAGATAGAAAAAAAGACAGCAAAAAAGACAGAACAAAAAGCAGAGCTGGAAAAAGACCAGTCACTGCAGCCTGAGACTGACTCTAATGAGTAACCTTATCAATGTGGCGGCTATTCAACTTAAGCCAGCTTCATCCCTTGAAGATAATCTTACCAATGTTGCGGCGCTGCTATCTGTGGCCGCTGCTGCTGGCGCCCAACTCGCTGTATTACCAGAAAATTTCGCCCATTATGGTCAGAAAGATTTTACGGCTATCGGCCTTCAAGAATCGACGGATGATGGGCCAGTACGGCAGTTTCTAGCAGATCAGGCGCGGCTTAATGGACTGTGGTTGGTGGGCGGAAGCCTGCCTATTTTGGATGCTGAGCCACTACCTTTCGCCCGTTCATTGCTCTTGGACCCCGAAGGAAACACTGTCGGCCAGTACGATAAGATTCATCTGTTTGATGTAGATGTTAGTGAAGGTACTGCAGAGGCTAGGTCTTATAAAGAGTCTGATGATTTTGCCTCTGGTACGGATGTAGTTGTTGCAACCACTGCACTATGCACCTTGGGAATGACTGTCTGTTATGACCTTAGGTTTGCTGAGCTTTATCGAAAGCTTGCAGATGAAGGGGCTCAGATAATTACCGTGCCTGCGGCCTTTACGGCTGCGACTGGTAAGGATCACTGGCAGGTATTACTTCGTGCTCGAGCTATTGAAAATCAGTTATTTGTGGTTGGTGCCAATCTGGTTGATCGCGATCATCCGAGTCGTGGGCTCTGGGGTGGCAGCGTTATTATTGATCCTTGGGGAACTGTGTTGGCGAGCTTGGATGGTGATGAAGCTGGGTTTATCAGCGCCGAGATTGATTTAGATATGATTAACGAGCTTCGAGCGAAGATGCCTATTGATGCACATAGAAAGCTCCTTATCTAGGGGACGCTGAGGGCTCTTTATCTAGGGGACGCTCAGGGCTGAGGTTTCTGTTTAGGTTTTTGTAGGGTGCGCTCAGGATTTCTTATTCTTGGCTTTATGTCGTAAAAATTACTTTTCTGAAACGCCTCTTATATAGCTGAAGATTTTTCGGCTTGCTGTTGGCGCTTTCTTTAGTTCTATTTCACGATTGGCCTGGCGCTGGAGATTACGCAGCTGCTGGCGGTCGCCGTCGGGATAGGCTTCCATAAAGGCTTCTATTCCGTCATGACCTTCTTGAATAATACGATCTCGCCAATCTTCTAACTGTTTAAAATGCTGGCGATAGGTCTGAGACTGGTGGTCCATCATATCTAGAGTTTCTTGAATGACATCGGTGTTGGAGATGCGCATCAATTTTCCGATATATTGCAGGTGGCGGCGCTTGGCTTCGCGGCTCTTTAAGCGGCGGGCTTCGTAGATAGCCTCTTTTAGACTTTCCGGCAGATCAAATTTCTGCAGCTTGCCCTCAGGCATTTCAACCAGCTGTTGGCCCATGGCCTGCAGTTTATGGCTGTCCCGCTTCAGCTGGGATTTGCTGGGGCCGTCGTAGTCGGGGTGTTCTAGTTCTTCAGTCATCAGATAAGGAATATCGCAGCTAGGCCTAGGAATGAAACAAAACCCACGATATCAGTTACCGTGGTCAGAATTACCGTGCCCGCGAGGGCAGGGTCTATATTTAGTGAGCGCAACAGAATAGGTAATAATGTTCCGGTCAGGGCGGCGGCCATTAAATTAATGGCCATCGCTAGGCCGATAATAACGGCCATTATCCAGTCTCCAAACCACAGAGAAACGATGGCGCCAACTACTAGCGCGTAGAGTAGGCCATTTAGCGCGCCAACGGCAAACTCTTTACTTAGCA
>CAJJAS010000111.1 GCA_905182245.1 gamma proteobacterium HTCC2207
TGCCTGATCGTGTTTATGCCTGTGTGGGTGGTGGATCTAATGCCATGGGTATTTTCCAGGGCTTTTTTGATGACGATAATGTTGAGCTAGTTGGCTGTGAAGCCGGTGGCCATGGCGTGGGTTCTTATATGCACTCGGCGCGTCTGGCTTACGACGATGCTACTGTAGGCGTTGCTCAGGGTTATAAAACCTACTTCCTACAAGATAAGGAAGGCAATATGGCCGAGACCCATTCGGTTGCCGCCGGCCTAGACTACATTGGTGTGAACCCAATTTTCTCTTACCTTCATGATCAGGGCAAAGTACGCTTTGAAGCAGCCACAGATATCGAAGTGAAAGAGGCTCTCAAGCTGACTATGCGCACAGAGGGTTTGATTCCTGCATTAGAAAGTACCCATGCCTTTGTCACGGCGATTAAAGAAGCGCCAACTATGGGCAAGGATGAGATTATTCTGATTAACCAGTCTGGCCGTGGCGATAAAGATATCTTTACCATTGCCGATGCACTGGATGATGCTAAATGGAAAACATTTATTGGTGGCAAAGCCGACCAGTACCGTGGGGAGAATAACTAATGGGTCTTGAGTCGTATATTGCCGAGCGCAAACAGCACAAAGATTTATTGGTAATGGCCCATGTGGTTTGCGGTTACCCGTCCTTTGAAGCCAATATGCAAGAGTTAGAAATTATGCATGAGGCCGGTGTGGACCTGGTGGAATTACAGTTCCCGTTTTCTGAGCCCAGCGCCGATGGCCCGCTTTTTGTGCGTGCCAATGAGCAGTCATTAAAGTCGGGCACGACGGTTGACCAATGTTTTGATTTTATGAAGCTGGTGTCTGAGCGCTTTTCTTTTAAAGTGCTGATGATGGGTTACTACAACACTGTGTTTAAAATGGGCGAAGAGGTTTTTGTTCAGCGCTTAAAAGAAGCGGGTGGTGTGGGTTATATCGTGCCTGATCTGCCTCTTGAAGAGTCTGCACATCTCCATGCCTTGTCTGCTGCTGCGGATATTGAGCCGATTATTTTAATGACGCCCACTAGCAGTGATAAGCGCCTTGCCCAGCTGGGTGCTATTAGCCGCGGCATGGTTTATGTGGTGGCTCGTAAAGGGGTTACCGGTTCTAAAACGAATATGGGTGATGATGTGATCGGTCTGATTGAGCGTTGTCGTCAACATGCCTCCGTACCCATGGGTGTGGGTTTTGGTATTAGCAGTAAGGCGGATATGGATTTCTTGCGCGGCCATGCGGATATGGCGATTGTTGGAACGGCCGCTCTGCAAACCTGGGAAGATTCAGGCGCTGAGGGTTTGAAAAAGTTCTTTGCCGAGCTGATGGCTTAGTTAGAGAAAAGCCATAGGTGAAAGGTTAGTTTTTTTCTACCACCGAGAAGCGCCAATCATTAATCACCTGTGAGCGCACTTCCTCCAGCTTGGGAATAACACCTAGGCTGGCATCTTCGATACAGACCAGATGCACCCCATGACCTGAGGCTATGGGGCCAGCCCAGCAGGGCAGGTCGCCCTCTTTTACCAACTCAAATAATTTCTGCGCAAAGTTGTTACCAAACTCATCGTCAATTCTGGTGGAGGTGGCTGAAAAGTAGCGCTCGGCTAATGTTGATTGATCGCCCTGTGGCTCAGTTTCTGAGATCCCTTGCAGGGCTTGCATGGCCTTTAGTCTTGCCTGACCACCATGTTTGGCTCTCGAAAATACAATCTGTTTAAAACTAAAGCGGGATGATTCCCGATACTGGACTTTATGCTCTGCGTAAAAGGCCGCCAGTTCTTTGTCTGTGGGCTGTCGGGTGGTGGTAATGTTTTTGGTGAGCCCTTCCAGTTTAATTTCCATGGCGGAATGATTCACCACCTCGTCGATGTCGGCACTCATGCCTTCGGTGCCCTCGGCTTCGTCGCCAAATAAATTCGTTTCAATACGCTGTTCTAGGGCGCTTATATCTGGCAGGTTTTGGCGATTGGCGTCCCAGTCAATATCGCTTGGGGCATCGGGGTCTAATGTTAGTAGCCAATAGGCAGCAAACCCCAGTGCGACAAGTAGAAGAGTACGTAAGAGAATTTTTGGGGAGGCGCTCATATTGGAAGGCTCACTACTGTTTAAAGATTTTAATCCAGTCACCCGCTTGGGGCTCGCCGCTGGGATAGTAGCCATTGATTATACGCAAATCTTGACTGTCTACGGCATTGAGTTTGAGTGCCTTGGTCAGCCCGTCAAAGGTGGTGCGGCTGGTGGCTTTTACATAATTGATGGTCTTGGGTTTTTGTCCTGCAATCTCACGGCTGGAAATAGGACGGAAGGTATTGATTGCGGTAACAAATAGTTTGTCTGTCTCGACAAAGGTTTCCGGCTCGGTGACTTCGCCGGAAAAAAGATAGGCATTGAGTTTGTAATAGATCACGGCGATACGACTGTCTGGGCCTTTGTCGCCGCCGGGCAAAATGCCCGTAAAGCCTTTCAGTCGCGCTGGAGCTATAGATTTGCCTTCTTTTAATTGAGACACCTTTAGGTAGTTATACAGATATTCCTCTGGGGTCTGGGAGGTGCGTGCGATGGGCCGCATCTTTAATGTGGCAGTTTTGTCTTCTGCGCTACCGCTAGCCATAAAGGGCTTGGGGTTGGCGTTTTGTTTCCAGCCTTTAGGGAAATCAAATCGAACTCTGAGGCGCATATTGGAGAAGCGGTCGGGCTTTTTTTCTTTGGCGAGAAAGTTTTCCCCCCAGATTAGGCCATCGGTTAGCTGACGGTAGCGACTGGCACCATTGTCTCGTGTTTCGTCGGACTTTACGGCATTGGCTTTACTGACCACGGTGCGTAGGCGGCTGTCATTGCGGGGGTGACTGGAGAAAATACCATGGTAGGTCTGCTTAGAGGCTCCCTTGGCCTTCGCGCGGTCCTTCTGCAGGCTTTCGTAGTCTTTCATGATTGAGAGCATGCTAATCATTTCGGAGGGCGCATAGCCCAATTTGGCCATGTATTCAGCCCCTGCTTCGTCCGCTTCTAATTCGTTGCGACGGCCGTGACCGCGGATAATTGAATTGGCGTATGCCATTCCCGCTTCATAGACCTCGTTGCTGCCCGACAATACGGCGGCAATAGTTGACAGTATCTGGGCGCCGGTGGCTTTGCCCTCTTGGCCGGTCACATGTTTACGGGTGATATGACCCACTTCGTGGGCTAGCACTGACACCAGCTGGGCTTCATTGCTCACATAGTTGAGTAGGCCGCGATTGACGTAAATATAGTTGTCCCGGGTAGCAAAGGCATTTAGGTCGGGGGAGTCGAGTAGGGTGAAGGTGAACTCTTCACCGGCCATTTCTGACACGGAGATAATTTCGGCGCCGAGTTTTTTGATATAGGCATCCAGTTCGGGGTCGTCGTAGAGCGCGGTGCCCTCTAACACCTCTTTATAAATTTCTTCGCCAGTGACGGCACTCCATGCAGATGGAGCCAGCATAAAGAAGCTCAGGAGGGCGGTGGCGATTATCTGACGACGAATAAGAAGCATAGTATTTGGCTAGTTAGTGGATTAATTATTCAGGGCTGGCTGGTTGGGTGGTAAAAAACCCTTTCAGCTGGTTGCCAAGGCTTGAACAGGCATCACTTTTTACCGGTGTCAAAAATGGAATGGGGGCCACGGCGCCAATTAAATACGAAGTGCCCTCGGAATCGACTCGCAGGCGACCTTTTTCGGTCAGGTCCTGCAGATCCCAAACAATGGCTTCATAGACAGAAAGCTTGTCCCATTGAGCGAAACCAAAGCAGCCTCCGCCTCCGGGTCCAATGGCGCAGCTAATAGAGCCACCAGAATCCAAGGTTTCTGTGGAGCCATCCAGCCATACTAGATAGCGCACATCAAGCTTATCTACTTCGGCCTTGATGCTGGCGTCTTGCATCAGTCGTTTAAGGCGCGGTAGGCCTTTGGGTGCGGTGCGGGGTTCAAACCAAGGATAAATGGCATCGATAAATACCTGCTCTGGCAGTACGCCGATATCGGCGCCGGTCATTCTTTTACCCACGCAGCCAATAAATTCACGGTCGGTTTCATAATGGCCCGCATCTCTGCGACCCAGTACGACCACTTTTTCGCCTGCGTTTAGTTCTATGGGTTCACCCGTGGGTCGATATTCATCAATGGTGGTGGTTGCGGCACAGCCAGCTAGGACGATACTAAATAGTATTGCGATAAGTTTGCTTGAGCTTTTCATTTTGATGCCTCCCCGCTGTTAGCTTGCTGAGGACTGGTTTGACTGTCCGCTGGAGCCGATGGCGTTGCCTGTAATTGCTGAGACCTTTTCAGTTCTTGGGCTGCCCAGTTATTGACTGCTGGGATGCGGTAAAAATCGAGCATCAGTTTGGCACCGGCATCGCGCAGGGCAATAATCGAGGCCTCTTCAATGGCGCCGCCTTTTGATGCCATAAAGGCATCGGGAGTCTTGCCATAGGCGGGCATAAACCAGCTGTCGATAGCTTCGCCATCGACGGTTTCGAGATCAAGGTTATATTTGATCCAAACTTCGAACACGTTTA
>CAJJAS010000112.1 GCA_905182245.1 gamma proteobacterium HTCC2207
GAGGGTCCGGTTCTATTACTCATTACCGCATTGGCTGGCCTATGCCTCTATGACGGCTGGCTGAACCGTGGTGAGAGCATTGCATTGGGGCTATTGATTATTCCTCTGCTAATTTTGGTGGTGAAATATAAAAAGAATCACCCCAATCCAGAAGCCGTTGAAGACGCTGAAGATATTCCCGAGTTTTCTATGGGCACAGCCATACTCTGGTTTGTGATTGGCTTGGCCGTTTTGTTGGTCAGTGCCGAAATTACCGTCTGGGGGGCAAAATCCATTGCCACCCATTTGGGCGTGAGCGAATTAATTATCGGACTGACTGTGGTGGCCATCGGCACCAGCCTGCCAGAACTGGCAGCCTCGGTAATGAGTGCCTTACGCGGTCACCATGATATTGCGCTTGGCAATATCTTTGGCTCCAACCTGTTTAACCTGATGCTGGTAATGACATCCGCTGGCGCCATTGCACCGATTGCCCTTAGCCCTGATGTGTTCTCTCGAGATTTTGCGGTGATGGCGCTGTTGACTCTGATGATGGTAGCCATGATTGCCTGGGCTCTGTGGCGCTCTACCAAGAGTGGCTCGCCGGCACGACTATCAAAATCGGTGGGGATTCTCTTCTTGGCAGCCTACGGCTTTTATTATGTCCTGCTGTGGCCATCTATTTAGAATTTTCCCCTATAATGATCGAATTATGGGTACGGGCTTAGCTAATACACAGCATCTAGGCGCGAACTAACAACAAGCATATAACGACCAGATCACGGCAAGCACACTATGGCAACAACAGACTTTATTACTTCAGGCATACGCACTGTAGAACTGGAAGCTCAGGCGGTAAGCGCCATGCTCCCCGGCATTAATAGCGACTTTGCTCTTGCCTGCAAGACCATGCTCGCCTGTGAAGGCCGAGTAGTGGTAACAGGCATGGGCAAGTCCGGCCATATAGGCAATAAGATTGCCGCAACCTTGGCCAGTACCGGCACGCCCGCATTCTTTGTGCACCCAGGTGAAGCCAGCCATGGTGATCTGGGCATGATCACCAAAAATGATGTCGTTATCGCTATTTCAAATTCCGGCAGTACCGCCGAGGTGATCACCATCTTGCCCCTGATTAAACGTCTGGGCATTCCATTGATCAGCATGACTGGCGATCCAGCATCTGTGCTGTCTCAGGCCGCTCTTGCCAATCTCGATGTTAGTGTTAGCAGCGAAGCCTGCCCCTTAAATCTGGCCCCCACCACCAGCACCACGGTGACCCTAGTTATGGGTGATGCATTGGCAATTGCCCTGCTAGAGAGTCGCGGCTTCAGTGCTGAAGACTTTGCCTTCTCTCACCCAGGGGGTGCTCTGGGGCGTAACTTGCTGCTTCGCGTTGAAGACATCATGCATAAAGACGGCGAGGTGCCCCGAGTCAAGGCCGACCAGCCTCTCCATGACGCCTTGCTGGAAATGACAGAAAAAGGCTTTGGTATGACCACTATTGTCGCTGAAGATAATTCCTTATTAGGTATTTTCACGGACGGCGATTTACGCCGAGTGGTCGATCAAAAAATTGATATCACCAGCGCCACTATGGCAGACGTCATGTCTGCCAATCCCAAAACGATTAGCAGCAGTATTCTGGCCGCTGAGGCGCTGAACATTATGGAAAACGCCACCATTACTGCCCTGATTGTTGAAGACGAAAACCATCATCCAATTGGAGTGCTGCATATGCACGACATTCTCCGTGCGGGAGTGGTGTAGATGAGCGCTTCCTCCGCGGTGATGGAATCCGCTAAAAAAATCAAGTTACTGCTGTTAGATGTCGATGGCGTACTCACCGATGGTCGCCTTTACTACGGTAATAGCGGCGAAGAAATGAAAGCCTTTAATATTCAAGATGGCCTAGGTATTAAGCTGCTTCAACAGGGTAATGTGCAGGTGGGTATTATCACTGGCCGGGTCTCTGCGTTACTCCAGCGCCGCGCCGACGAACTGGGTATAAGTCCGGTCGTTCAGGGCCGTGAAGACAAATTAACCGCACTAAACGAACTGCTCCAAACCATGGATATCAGTCTGGATGAAATCGCCTTTATGGGTGACGACCTGCCAGACTTGGCTGTGATTCGACGGGTGGGTCTAGGTATTACCCCCGC
>CAJJAS010000113.1 GCA_905182245.1 gamma proteobacterium HTCC2207
GTGGATCCTTCGGCAATAACATGGCCTTCGCCGATGATGTAGGCATGCTCGCAAATATCCAGTGTTTCACGGACATTATGGTCGGTGATCAACACGCCAATACCTTTATCTCGGAGGTGACGAATAATGTTTTTGATGTCGTTAACAGAAATGGGGTCAACACCAGCAAAGGGTTCGTCGAGCAGAATAAACTGTGGATCTGCCGCTAGGGCGCGGGCGATTTCAACCCGGCGTCGCTCACCACCAGACAGACTCATACCGGTGTTTTTAGCCAGATGAGAGATATGAAATTCGTGGAGTAATTCTTCCAGCTTTTGATTGCGTTGCTGGCGACTCAAATTTTTGCGGGTCTCCAAAATAGCCAGAATATTATCTTCAACGCTGAGCTTTCTAAAAATGGAGGGTTCCTGAGGCAGATAACCGAGTCCGCGCCGGGCGCGACCATGCATTGGTAGGGCGGTAATATCTTCGCCGTCGACGGTAATAGTGCCGCCATCCTGGGCAACCAGGCCGATAATCATATAGAAACAGGTAGTTTTACCGGCACCGTTTGGGCCCAGCAGGCCAACGATCTCACCCTGTTTGACCGAGATAGATACATCTTTAACCACTGGCCGCTTGCCATAGGCTTTGGCAAGATTACGCGCTTCCAACAATGCCATTACTCTGTGGCCTCTTGAGTTGAGGGGGGAATCACCAGTTGAATGCGCTTTTGTTCGCCGCGCTGATTGCCTTTGGCTTTCCAGGTTTCGTTTTCAAGGTCGTAATTTATGCTGTCGCCCTTAATTAGGGTGCCATTGCGAGAAAGTACGGCATTGGTTTTAAGATTGATTTCATCGTCTGCCAACAGATAAACAATGGTTTCGGCCTTGGCAATAATTAGTCCGCCATCCGCTGCAGCCTGTTGCTGGTAGCTGGCAGGTAAGCCGAGGCAAATAATGCGGCTTACTTTGTTATCTTTGTAATAGACCGTTACCTGGTCTGCTTCTATTACTAGTGATCCCTGATTGATGACCACATTTCCCTGATACTGAGTGAGACCGGTCTTTTGGTCGCGCTCCGCAGAGTTCGACTCAATAGTAATGGTCTGAGTGCGATCATCGGGCAACGCCAATGCCGAGAGGCACCAGAGAGAAAGCGCCAGACTAGTAACTGTTCTAAATAGGGTCATGGACAGCCTGGACCTTTGATTTGATAGTGAAGACTTCGCTGGCAAGATTTGCATTCAGCCCTTT
>CAJJAS010000114.1 GCA_905182245.1 gamma proteobacterium HTCC2207
TAAGGACATCAAGAATCATTCCGCCAGAAAGGCTACTAAGGCAGAAGGCAAACCACTGCTGTCCGGTGCAGCTGCTGAGCAGATGGCCTGTGACTATCTGCGACAACAGGGCTTAACCTTGCTCGGGCAAAACTTTCGCACGCGCAGAGGCGAAATTGATCTGATAATGCAGGATAATGGGGATCTGGTATTTGTTGAGGTTAAATTTCGACAATCTAATGCATTTGGTAGTGGGGAAGAATCAATTACCCGCCAAAAGTGTGAACGATTAACCGCCGCGGCACTGGGGTATATGCAGCATCAGCATTATGGCGAAGACCAGGTAGCGCGGTTTGATGCAGTGGCCATAAGCCCTGAACCGAACAACTCATCTGGTTTTAAGCTTAACTGGATAAAAAATATTTTAGCCTGAATTGGGACATTATGGATCAGCAGATTTTTAAGCATTTTCAAAACGTGATTGAGACCACCATGGTGGTGGGTGATGCGTTTGCTGAGCCCATCGCCAATGCCGCTGAGAAAGTGTCGGCGGCACTTTTAGCGGGCAATAGTATCTTTAGCTGTGGGGAAAAATCTGCGATGTTGGTCGCACAGCTTTTTACTGATTATTTGTCTCATGGTTTTGAAATTGAACGGCCTGGTTTTCCAGCGTTGAATCTTAATAACATGGCTGAGGATTCTCTGGGCCAGCCACGCTTTGCTCAGGCTCTGAATACTCATGGGCGCAGTGCAGATGTATTATTGGTGGTCAGTGCGGGCGAAAATAGCCTATCACTTATACAGGTGATTGAAGCCGCCATCGAAAAAGATATGTGCGTTGTGCTTCTTTCTGCCGCAAATGACGATTTATTAGGCGCGAGTCTCGGCTACAATGATGTGCATATCGCCACGGCAGAGTTTTCTGGCCAGTTGGCGACTCAGGCACAGTTTCAAGTAATTCAGTGCGTCTGCGCACTGGTTGATCATCAGATTTTTGGAGGAGAGTAAATGCGACAGTTAACCCCCGTTTTGGCACTAGTATTTGTACTGACAGGCTGCACCACCGTGGTGAATTCAGTGACAGAAGGTCCCATTGAATATGACGGTACGGAGACCAGTGTCGGTACCAATATCAACGATATCAAGATGGACACCTATATCGGCGTCAATATTAAAAAGGCCGATCCCTCTCTTGATAAGTCCCATATTAACGTCAATGTCTTTAATGCCGTCGTGTTACTCACCGGCGAAGTTCCCAATTCCACAATGAAGGTATTGGCAGGCGATGTTGCCCGAGAATTTAATGGTGTGCGTCAGGTACATAATGAAATACAGGTAAGAGGTAAGAGCTCCATTGTGTCGCGCACCAATGACTCTCTGATAACCGGCAAAATTAAAACTAAGATGGCTTTTGATAAGCAGGTTAAAGCCACAGATATGCAGGTCGTCACCGAAGATAGCGTGGTTTATCTTATGGGCAAGGTTCGCCAAATTGATGGCGAAGCGGCGGCTAACATAGCCCGTGAGAGCAGCGGTGTTCGCAAAGTAGTTAAGGTGTTTGAATACATCGACTAGATACCCTTTAGCTATCGAGCATAAAAAAACCTCTGATTACTGTTATTAATCAGAGGTTTTTTTTGATCTTAATTTAATTGCTTAGAGCTTTTAGATTAGAGCTTTCTAGATTAGAGTTTTCTAGATTAACTCAATCGCCATGGCAGTCGCTTCGCCGCCGCCGATACAGAGGCTAGCAATACCCTTCTTACCGCCGCGCTGCTGGAGTGCGTGAATCAATGTCACAATAATTCTTGAACCGCTGGCACCAATGGGATGACCCAGAGCACAGGCACCGCCATTAACATTTAGCTTGTCATGGTCGATATTCAATTCTTTCATCGCTGCCATTGCCACAACA
Organism: gamma proteobacterium HTCC2207; assembly: GCA_905182245.1. Classification (GTDB taxonomy): domain Bacteria; phylum Pseudomonadota; class Gammaproteobacteria; order Pseudomonadales; family Porticoccaceae; genus HTCC2207. The sequence goes on from CAJJAS010000114.1 coordinate 1,895, forward strand.
GCAAAGGCTTCGTTTACTTCCCAGACATCAACATCATCCACAGTCCAGCCAACGCGGGCCAGAGTTTTATTGATGGCGCTAACCGGCGCTGTCGTGAACCATTCTGGCTCTTGGGCTGACTGGTCGTAGCCATGAATCAAGGCAATCGGTTTTAGGCCCTGGGCTTCTGCTTCGTCAGCCATCATCAACGTAAGTGCCGCTGCACCATCTGAGATTGAGCTGGCGTTAGCCGCTGTGACGGTGCCATCTTTTTGAAAGGCTGGACGCAGGGTTGGAATTTTTTCGGGTCGGGCGTTACCGGGCTGTTCGTCGGTATCTACCAGCACTTCACCTTTACGGCTGCGAATAGTTACTGGGGCAATTTCGGCACTGAACAGGTCCTTTTCAATCGCGGCATTGGCACGACGCAGTGACTCAATAGCGTAGGCGTCTTGAAGTTCACGGCTAAAGTTATATTTGTTGGCACAGCTCTCAGCAAAGTTACCCATGGGCACTGCCTGATAAGCGTCCTGTAAGCCGTCGTACTGCATGTGGTCGAGCATCTCGGCACTGCCGAAACGATAGCCCTGACGTCCCTGAGGAATCAGATAAGGGGCCTTGCTCATGCTTTCCATACCACCAGCAACAATAATCTTTGACTGACCAGAGCGCAGGGCATTACCGGCCATCATTACCGACATCATTCCGGAACCACAGACCTTATTTACCGTGCTGCAGGGCGTTGCTTTGCTAATGCCTGCCGCGAGGGCTGCCTGGCGCGCTGGTGCCTGACCTAGGCCGGCACTGAGCACACAGCCCATAATAACTTCGTCGAGTTGGTCGGGGTTTAAACCTGCACGCTCTAGAGATGCGCGAATGGCAACAGCACCAAGCTCAGTGGCGGGTACCGCAGATAAACTGCCCATCATGCCGCCCATGGGTGTACGAGCTGCGGATAAAATAGCGATAGCTTGAGACATTGGAAACTCCATTCTTGAAATAACGAAAAAGGACTTACTTAACCACGCGCAATGAGGGTTTTGGCTTGCCAGAACCTATATCGGTGACCGGCTTTGACGCGGGTTTATCGGAGGTGGTTTTGACCGCTTTAGGGCCTCGGGGTGGCGCGGGAGGCGGCATGTCGTCGCCAGTCTCTGGCTCAAAGACCATTCCCTGACCGTTTTCTTGGGTGTAGATACCCATGACTGCGCCCACGGGAAAATAGATTTCTATGGGCATACCACTGAATCGAGTCGATAGCTGAACAAACTCATGATTCATTTCAAAATGACTGACGGCACGGGGCGCTACGTTGAGCACTATCTGGCCGTCAGTGACAAAATCCTGGGGTACTTCTACACCAGGATAATGTGCATTGACCACAATATAAGGGGTGCAATCGTTGTCCACTATCCAGTCAAAGAAAGCTCTTAACAGGTATGGCCTATTTGATCGCATCTTCATATTAGCCGCGAATCTCGCGTTCAAGATCAGTTAGGCTCTCTTCGAAGGAAGGACGAGCAAACAAACGATCCATATAATCAAGTAGAGGTTTAACCTGACGGTTGCTCGGCAACTCGATACCCAGCTGTGGCAAACGCCAAAGCATCGGGGCCAAACAGCAATCAACCAGAGTAAACTCTTCGTTCATGAAGTAATCCATGTCGGTAAAGATGCTGGCAACGCTAATGAGTGACTCGCGGAATTCTTTGCGGGCTGCTTCAGCTTTTTTGCTGTCTGGGCTAGCAACGATTACATCGATCAAACCACACCAGTCACGTTCAACACGGTAAATCCATAGACGGCTCTGGGCGCGGGCTACTGGATAGACAGGTAACAGTGGTGGATGT
>CAJJAS010000115.1 GCA_905182245.1 gamma proteobacterium HTCC2207
CTGAATAACCACGGGTGCTGCGGTGGGTGCGGCCTTGTCTATGGTACGTAGAATCTTGAGAATCTCTGAGCTACTACCCATCAGTAGTTGGTTTTCGGCAATCGCCAAATCCACATCTTGCTTTGACTCATTGATGATGCGCTTGACCGCACTGACCATCTCATCATGATCAAAGGGCTTGGAAATATAGTCAGCGGCGCCCTGACGCATGGTTTCAACCGCAGATCGAAGGCTGGCATAGCTGGTCATGACCAAAACAGGCACACAGCCTGCGGGATTAATAAGATCGGTTCCCGGACCGCCAGGTAGGCGTAGGTCACTAATGATCAGGTCAAAACTATTGAGATTAAAAGACTCTCTGGCCGCTTTGACGCTGACTGCCTCACTGACCTCATAATGATGGCGCTCCAACAGCTTGCGCAGAGACGAGCGAATAATATCTTCGTCTTCTACGATTAGGATGCTTTTAGGATTGCTGTTACTCATGGCGGCGATGATAGTGGAAAAATAAGGGTCACAGTAGTGCCGCAGTGACTATTTTCTGCCGGACTCGAAATTGATACCTCAGCCCCAAGCCGCTGCACCAGATTAAACACCACCCAAAGCCCCAATCCGGTTCCCTGACCTGGATCTTTAGAGGTCACGAAGGGTTCGAATAGACGCCCTGAAATACCCTCTTCAATGCCGGTGCCAGAGTCGCTGATGGTCACTCGAACCTGCTTGGCCTCGGCTGTGGCATTGATAATAATCTGACCACCAAGGGGGGAAGCATCTCGGGCATTGCTTAGCAGGTTTAAAAATACCTGAATCAGCTGATGGTAGTCACCGGTGATCATTAGCTGATTGTCGATATTGCAGACACATTCAACCTCCGGTGTGGCGGTGCCCAGTGCGAGTAGCTGTATGGCTTCTGTGGCGGAATCATAAAGGTTCACCTGTTCAACCGGCTTTTGTAGGGCGCGATCACCTCGAGAAAAATTAATGAGGGACTGCACAATACGATTGATGCGTTCGGTCTGGGCCAGAATATGCTGTGCAGATTCGGCGATCTGGTCGGGCTCGGTTTCATGCTGCAAATTCTGTGCGAGACAGGCGATACCCGTGACTGGGTTGCCAATTTCATGGGCCACCCCGGCGGCCAGTCGGCCCACAGATGCCAGGCGTTCGTTGTCGATAGAGTTCTGTATTAGTACCACTGATTTGGTCTGATCTTCGATCAGTAAAATAATATCGGCACTGGCCCCTTCAATATTTTGTTCCACAGACTTTTGCAGGCTGTACCAACGCACCTGGCCGTCTAGTTCAAGACGCAGGTTGTCGATACTCTTTTCGCCGCTATGGATAAATTCGCCAATGGCGCTACACCAGGGTTCAGGCAAATCATTGATTGAGCTACCCGTGGCGACTTCGGGGCTGATATTGGTGTAGTCAGCGATGCTGGCATTCCACTTGAGTACTTCACCGGTCTGGTCGATGGAAATAATCCCGATGGGCAAGTTATCCAAAATCTCACGGTGGTGGACACGCAACTTATTCAGCTCACTGGCAATGCCGGTGAGACTGTCACCATGAATCGCCAGCACTGATTCAACCCGATAAATATCATCTGGCTCTTTATTGGCGGCCAGGTTAATCGGCATGGCCTGCTGCATAATTCTGCTTGCGGCAAGCACGCCGTAACGCAGGTTTAATGAGGCGTTAATACTGTCGCGAATCTTGCGCAATGACCCAGGTCTGGTGTCAGAGCGATCGCAATCTGTAGCTTCTAGTGCTCGCTCCATCTCAATGCCGGCAGTACCTCCGAGTGCTAGACGCAAGCTTGCCTGCATTTCGGATACCGATTTTTGGCTTATCTCGATGCGGGCAGGGATATAGATATTGTCCGCCATGCACACCGCGGCATAGTATTTTTCTTTTTCGTCCATCTTACCGTACAGGGAAAAAATACTGCTCAGGGTGACATTCAACAGCAGGGCTTCAATGGCCCAGATATTCCAGTTCTGCATGCCAAAGGTGACAGTGTTATTAACCCAGGGCACCGTTAGGTTCCAGTCTCCAAACAGCAGGGGCAGGGCTAGGGTTACCAGCCATACCAGCATGCCGGCGCTTAAGCCGACAATAAAGCCGAGACGATTAGCTCTGGGAATATAGATAACGGCCAGCATTCCGGGGGTTAGCTGGGCCAACCCAGAGAGACCAACCAGATAAAAATCGGTAATGCTACGACCCTTGATCACCAAACTTAGCAATAAACAGGCAATCAATAGCGTCGCGGCGATAATCATCTGGCGCCTATTAATCCAGTCGGAAAGAGCGGGCTGCTGCTGTAGGTCTTTATTCGGAAGTACAAAACTGTTCAATGTGATCTTGGATATGGTTAGGGTGAGGCTGCAGGTCAGTGCAATCGCCAGCAAAATAATACTGGCGGCACCCAGGCCTGCAATCACAGGATGTTGGGTGAGTGCTGGCAGGGCGAATAGATACTCCTGCAATGGCGACGAAGACTGCACCGCAATGCCGCTCCACAGCAGTGGAAAAACAGGAATGCAGGCCAGCAGTATCAGCAGAGGGTAGGCCCAGGCGGTGGTACTTGCCTGGCGATCAGAAATATTTTCCGAGACCAGAATGCTGAAGTTGATAGGCAGGGCAAAGCTGGCGGCTAAAAAGATGGTAAACAGGCTGTAGGAGGAATCCATCCGCTGCACCACAAAGCGCTGGCCGCTATCTACGACCCAGGTATTCATCTCACCGACACTGCCGAACACCGATTGAATCGAACTCCAGGCAGCAAGCCCCAATGCGGGTATCAGCAGTAATCCAGCCGCGGCCATAATCCAGCTTAGATGATTGACCACGCCAATCAAAATAGAGCGCCGGTTGAGGAAGATAACAATCATGGCTAGCAGTGGCAGGCTGTAAATGGTCTGACCAAACAGAAAGCGAACAACCGAATCAATGGCTAATAGTTGGGCCAAGATTAGGGGGATTGCGATAAAAATCAAACTGACGCAGGCCGCCACAGCCACACTTTTTCCACGATAGCGGTAGGTTAAAAAGTCCACTGGTGTTGCAAAGCGAATAATCTGACTGAGCCGGCGAATCGGGAAAAATATTAAGGGGGAAAAAATAAAAATAAGGGTAAAGCCAATCAGCGCCAAAATAATACTGTAGCCGTAACGGCCCGCCATTTCGATGGAGCCCATGGCCAGAAGCACGCCGGTGCCAGAAAATAATGCCAGCACCAGTACCAGATGGTTGTCGCCACTACTCCGCAGCGCCAGAAAGCGCGTAATTAGTCCTGCAAGGGCCAGCATACAGGCGGTGGATAGTGCGATCTCAAGATTCATCGAACTTCCTGCCCCGCTGCACTATATACGATGCGTAGACCACCATAGCCCAGACCACAAAAGGCCTAAACCAGCTGCCATCTGGTTCAATGGCCCACTGAGTTGCCAGTGGAAAAACCACGGTGCAGAGCAGTAGAAGGGTGGCGACAAGTCGATAATTGAGCATGGGTTAGCTTATAGGTTCATCGTTGGTAAACGGGCTGTCGATGGTATGTAAGCCGGGAGCGCAAAGCAAACCCTTCTTAGGGCCTAGCCTCAGGTTATTTTAGAACTCTTGGGGTGCAGCCATTCCCAGAGTGCCGGGTATTTTTGCCAGGGACCAGTGTTTGATGCCCCAGTCGAGTATCTCGGTGATGGGTTGCTTGGCCAGCGCCGCTGGCGGTTTTTGCTGCAGCCAGACCAGTGCCGTAAAAAGATTATGGGCCTCATTGCCGGGCACCAAAGCTGCCGCATGGTTCTGCTTGCTGAGCTTTTGCCCGTCTGGGTTAATGGCCACAGGTAGGTGCGCGTATTCAGGCTGTGAGTAACCTAGGCACTGCTGGAGGTAGATCTGTCGCGGGGTCGAATCCAGTAAATCTGAACCGCGCATAATATGGGTGATGCCCTGATACTGGTCATCGACCACTACGGCGAGTTGATAGGAAAATAAGCCGTCTCGTCGACGCAAAACAAAGTCTCCCACCTCGGCCCGTAAACACTGCTGGTAATGGCCCATAATCTGGTCAGTAAAGCTTAGGTACGCTGCGGCTTCTCTTTTACTTTGGGATGCGACCCTATCGCCAACATTAAACCTGATGGCGTTGTCTTTGGCTGCGAGCTGCAAGTAGCGGCATTGGCTGTCATAAATACCACCCAACCGCTGTATGCGCGGGCGATTACATTGGCAGTAATAGATAAGGTCTTTTTGTTTCAGTTGGTCAAGGGCTTCAAGGTAGCTGGGAAGGCGTTCGCTCTGATAGAGCACATTGCCATCCCAGTGCAGGCCATGTGCGTCGAGCTGCTGCAATATAGTCGCGCTGGCGCCTGAGATTTCTCTGGGGGGGTCTATATCTTCGATGCGCACTAACCAGCGGCCACCGCGCTGCCTAATATCTAAATAGCTTGCGAGAGCACTGACCAGAGAACCAAAATGAAGGGGGCCTGTCGGGGAGGGAGCGAAGCGCCCAATGCGGCTTAAGGCTGACATAAATAAGAAGCAGAATAGCCTGTGCAGCAATTTGCACAGGCATCCAAGCGGCTAGTACTAGCCGCCGGTAATCTGTCTTTCCTTGATTTCATCAAGAGTTTTGCAATCCACACAGAGATTTGCAGTGGGACGAGCTTCGAGTCTGCGGATGCCGATATCAACACCACATTGGTCGCAAAAGCCGTAGTCGTCTTCTTCCACGCGCAACAGAGTCTTATCAATTTTCTTAATAAGCTTACGCTCGCGATCACGGGTTCGCAGTTCAAGACTAAACTCTTCTTCTTGAGTGGCGCGATCAGCGGGATCTGGGAAGTTGGCTGCCTCATCTTTCATATGAGTAACCGTACGATCAACCTCCTCCATAAGCTCGTGACGCCAAGCTTTAAGGATCTGCTTGAAGTGTTCACGCTGTTGCTCATTCATGTACTCTTCGTTCTTTTTTTCCACATAGGGAGCAAGACCGTGAAGAGTCACTGAAGACGCATTAGCTGCCGTTTTAGACTTGGCTGCTGGCTTTTTTACTGTTTTTTCTTTTGTTGTTGGCATTCATCAAATCCGTTGTTGATTTTGAGCTAAAAAACGGGACTGGCCGTTATAGAGATATTCGACCAATATATCAAGGAAAACTTCCATTTCAGCCCTATAAAATTTCTATTACAGGGGGTCAAATTTTCAATAATCAGCCAACTAATAGTAGACCATTGTTGTAGAATTTCCCCAGACACTGATATTTTTACTGTTACATAAAGCCATTACGCGTTATTACTAGGGTCCACCGCACCGATGAAAAACACCCCAGCATTCTTTCCCGCCACCTTTGTTAAACGTTACAAGCGGTTTTTTGCCGATGTCCTTGATCAGCAGGGTAATCTTCTTACTCTGCACTGCCCCAATACTGGATCCATGAAGCACTGTTTGGTGGAGGGCTCTCCCTGCTGGTACTCATTGTCCGACAATCCCAAGCGCAAACTGCCCGGTACCCTAGAAATTGTAACCACTAGCTATGGTGCTCTAGCGGGGGTCAATACCTCAAGACCCAACCATCTGGCCCGTGAAGTAATAGAGGCAGGCCTAGTTCCCCAGTTGCAGGGCTATGACCAGCTGCGCACCGAGGTGCGTTACGGGGAGGAAAAAAGCCGCATTGATTTGCTGCTGGGTACTGATGACTCCGATCTGGGGCTCTGCTATGTCGAGGTTAAAAATGTCACTCTGGATATGGGCGAGGGTCTAGCCATGTTCCCTGATTCTGTGACCAGCCGCGGCACTAAGCACCTGCGAGAGTTAATGGCTATGGTTGCGGCAGGGCATCGCGCAGTGCTGTTTTTTTGTGTGCAGCTCAGTGGCGTTGAGCGGGTGGAAGTCGCCGCTGACATAGACCCAGTTTATGCTGCGACCATGGCCCAGGCCATCGCCGCAGGGGTCGAGGTTGTTGCCTGGCGGGCAACATTAACCCCGGAAGAAATCCGCCTGCAGGGTCCTGTTAGCTGTCTTCAAGATCTGCCAATGCCTGCTCTCTAAGATTTAAGGGAGCTGCGGGAAGAGGCTGATCCGCGACCACAAAGTAGTCTTTTTCGGCAGTGCGCAGTGTCACAGGCTGCAAGTGCTGCCCGGTGCAGGGCCCAGCAATGCACTCGCCACTGTCGATATGGAATAGCGCGCCATGGGACGAGCATTGGATCAGTGCGTTGTCGAGATCAAGAAACTTATCCGGTGCCCAATTTAGTGGGACACCCAGATGGGGACAGATATTCCAATAGGCATGCAGCTGGTTGTCTTGGCGAATAGCAAATAGGCGACGATCATCAATGGTTAATTCAATGGCCTGCTGCTCTTCAAGGTCGTCAAGATTGCACAGGGGAATTTCTCGGTCTAGCTTATCCATACTTAAGGGCCTCAATGCGCTCTTCTAAAGGGGGGTGAGTCATAAATAATCTTGATCTCTTACGCTTCCAGCCGCTGGATATACCGAAGGCGGTCATGGTGTCGGGCATCTGGCTAGGCACCTGGGCCTGAGTTTCCGCCTGTAGTTTTTGTAGCGCGCCAATCATGGCTGTGCGGCCAGCGAGTTGCGCTCCAGCTTTGTCGGCGCGAAATTCACGCTGTCTAGAAAACCACATAACAATGGTTGAGGCCAGAATACCTAGGCAGATCTCAGCGATAATGGTGGTTATCCAATAGCCGAGGCCAAGGCCGCGCTGATTTTTGAGCACCACACGATCAACAAAGAAGCCAATCACGCGCGCGGCAAACATAACAAAGGTGTTAACCACGCCCTGCACCAGAGCCAGGGTAATCATGTCGCCATTGGCAACATGGCCAATCTCGTGGGCCAATACTGCCTTGGCTTCGTCTTTGCTAAACCGCTCAAGAAGGCCTGCACTAACGGCAACCAGTGCGTTGTTTCTGTTCCAGCCTGTGGCAAAGGCATTTGACTGTTGCGCGGGGAAAATACCCACCTCAGGCATACCTATATTGGCTTTTTTGGCGAGCTCTGCGACCGTTGTCAGCAACCAGCGTTCCTGGGCGTTCTGAGGTTCTTTAATAATCTGCGTACGACTCGACATTTTGGCCATAAATTTCGATAGCAGCAGGGATATCAGCGAGCCGGCAAAACCAAATACAGCACAGAATATCAGCAGTGCTTTTAGGTCAAGGTCCATGCCATTGTCGGCAAGAATACTCTCAACCCCTAGCAGTCTCAGGGAAATGCTGGCAATAACAATAATCGCCAGGTTAGTCGCGAGGAATAAACCAATTCTATACAAATCGTTCTCCAGATTGGGGTGGTTGTTCGTCTTAGCCTTATAGATGCGGGCAACAAAAAAAATTTCAACTATATTGATAGAGTAACTTTGTTTAAGCCAGGACGGCAATTGTTAGTACTAGCAAAATAAAAAGGGATCAAGGAATGAGCAGATTATTACAGAGTAAGGCTATCTCTGGTTATATTTTATTACTTATGTTGATGACCTCGGGCTGTGCTAGCTTGAAGCAGCAGTCGCCAGATGTGCTGCTGTCTGACCTGGCGCTATTGCCGTCTCAGGGCTTGGCGCCGCGCTTTAGCGTTACCATGGCGCTGATTAACCCCAATAACTCAGAGATGGATATTGAGGGAGGTTCTTTTCGGCTCTACTTGCAAAATAGCCGTGTGGCAGCGGGAGTGATTGAAAAGCCGTTTATAGTGCCGGCTCTGGGCCAGTCAACATTTAAAGCCCATTGCACGGGAGATCTTATCGGCGGTGCCTCGCTGTTTCATAAATTAATGAAGTCCAATGCACATGCGGTTGAATACCAACTAGAGGTGAAGCTCCATGAGGGCAATCGGTTTATGCCAATCCTGTTGAATCGCACTGGAGTGGTTAATCTCTCCGAACTTTAGTCACTGGCACTTTAATTAGGAGTTCCTTAGTAGGAATATTTAGCAGGGCTTTTTAGCAGGGCTTTTTAGTAGGGATTTTTTAACCGTCGCTTTACTTCTGGCCATTCACGCAACAGACTCTGCACCTATTCAAAGGCATTGTTGATATGGCTGATCACGATATTTTAACCGGTTCCACTGAGCGCCATTTGCGCCGGCTCAACCCTGCCCAGTCCATTATGATCCATGCTCAGGTGGTGGAGCCGTTTGTTGCGCTCCAGACTCAGGCCGCAAAGCAGGGCTTTGACCTTCAAATCTGCAGTGGCTTTCGCTCCTTTGAACGCCAGTTACATATATGGAATGGCAAGCTATCAGGATTGCGCCCAGTGGTTGATAAAGCGGGTAATCCCATTGTGCTTGAGGCGCTGAGCCCCTGGGATCAGATACAGGCAGTATTGCGTTGGTCAGCGCTTCCGGGTGCATCACGGCATCATTGGGGAACTGACTTTGATGTCTATGATGCCGCGGCGATGCCTGAGGGTTACCAGATACAGCTGACGCCCGAAGAAGTCGAGGGCGCTGGGATTTTTGCCCCCATGCATGATTGGCTGGACAGGTCTTTTGATGGCGACTCTCTCGGATTCTATCGTCCCTATGGCACGGATAAGGGTGGTGTTGCTCCAGAGCGTTGGCATCTGAGCTATGCGCCCATTGCAGACATCTATGCCCGAGAGCATAGTGCCGATGTGATTGCCGAGCGACTTGCCTGCAGCGAATTATTATTATTGGATGTGGTGTTGGAGAATCTCGATGAGATTGTTCGGCGCTTTGTTCAGGTTTAATAGGTTTTTTTGGGCTCAATGGTTTTACAGGAATGACACAGAATGAAAAATACTGACCCAATCTGGGACATTATTGTTAGCGAGGCACAGCAAGCGGCGGTCGAAGAGCCTGTGCTCGAGCATTTTTTCCAGAGGTCGATTCTTAATCACCCCAGCCTAGATACAGCGTTGAGCTATAACTTGGCGGAGCAGTTAGCCAGCCCTGCATTGCCTACAGAGACTATATCTCAGGTGATTGCAGAAGCTTTACAGGCAGATGCGTCTATAGGGGAAAGTATTCGTCTCGATATCAAAGCGTCTTTTGAGCGCGACGCCGCCTGTGACCGTCATTTAACCCCAATTCTCTATTACAAAGGCTTTCAGGCACTTCAGTTACAGCGAATTTCCCATTGGCTATGGCTGCAGGATCGCCGTGCGCTGGCGCTGTTTTTTCAAAACCAAATTTCTGAAACCTTTGCTGTGGATATTCACCCAGGGGCACAGATGGGCTCGGGTATTATGATCGACCATGCCACGGGTCTGGTTATTGGCGAAACCGCTATTATTGGCAATGACGTTTCTATTCTCCACTCGGTAACGCTGGGTGGCAGCGGCTGTAAAGGTGGCAGTCGCCATCCCCATATTGGCAATGGCGTCATGATCAGTGCGGGCTCTAAAATCCTCGGTAATATCTCTGTCGGGGATGGGGTCAAAATAGGTGCTGGAAGTCTGGTACTTGACGATGTGCCTGCCCATGTCACTGTGGCAGGGGTGCCGGCAAAGATAGTCGGTCGTCCCAGTGAGCAAGCCCCGGCATTGGAGATGGATCAGCATCTGGAGCAAGATTCCCAAGCCTGAATACATAGACCTCCCTGAATTTCAGCCCCAAAGATGTGACTGAGTTACTGTTATTTGCCTGAAAAATTTGTATTTCCTGAAAATTTGTTCCAATACTTAGAGAACATTGCCAGTCAGGAGACGTAAAGCGCATGTCAGAATCCGAACTAGAGTTAGACGCAGAGTTAGACGCTGAGCTGTTTGATGTTTTGTTTCGCGGTGAGATCCAGGCGGGTCAGAATGTCGAACAGGTAAAGCAGCGAGTCGGTGCAATATTCAAATTGGATGAGGCCAAGCTGGAGCGGCTTTTTTCAGGTCAAACCCCCTATCTTAAACGCAATACAGATATCACCAGTGCGGATAAAATTCTTTGCGCGATGGAGCATGCCGGTGCCATCGCGGAGGTGATTGCCTGTGTTGTGAAACCTCAAATTCTGTCGATGGCGCCACTGGGTGCCAATGTGCTGCCTGAGCAGGAAAGCGAGTCTGGTGAGGGGGCTGCGCCTGCCCTAGATCCAGAGAAACTGGCTGCTCTTGCAGAAATGGTTGCAGAGCCAACGGGGGCCTATGTTCTTAATGCTGAGGAGCACTCCGAGGTCGCGTCATTGGATATAGACACCTCGCATCTCAGTCTGGAAGATCCGGAGGATGCCTAAGCCGCTTTAGCTCAGGGGCTATAATCAGGGAGCCTATAGTCAGGGAGCTTATAAACAGACGCCAGCTAGGTGCAAAATCTGTGTTTCTAAAAGCTTCTGGCGCCCTTCTGGAAAACCCTGCAAAACAAAGCAGTTATTTTCATCAGCTTGAAAGCGCGCTATCGATGAAAGTTCTTCAATATTGTATTCCGTACAATAAATCGCAATCACCCCTTCCTCAAGTCTATCCGCAAGTTCAGCCGAGCTACGCTTAAGTGCCGCCATTCCTTCGTGATGCCGGAATAGGGGTAATGTGGGCAGGTTATCGCTGCACAGGGTCCAGTTAATATCCAGATCCACGCCCAGTTTAGCGCCCAGTCGTTCGAGTAACTGTTGCAATGAGTACACCGCCATCAGGCAGACCAACAGATGCTGCTTAGAGCTCTGGGTTGAGCGAATATAAAAACAGATGCTGCCGTCTGAACCTTCTATTCGTTGGCCTCCATAGAGCTCTAGCGCGCGCGAGGTACAGTAATCAATTTTTTCGAATAGCAGCTCGAGGTTTTCGCGGTTGAGCTGCTTATTAAGCCGCTGGCGGTTCTTGATGGTCGCGGTAACCATAGAATAGAAATAGCCGCTGGCAACATGTTCGTCAGTCTGACCACCAGTGGATAACAGTGGCTGGATACGGGCCTCTAGGGCACTAATTTCATCTACAATCGACTCGGCATTGCCCGGCAAGCGGTTGGTCAAAATGCGTAGGCGGAGCGCAAACTGTTCGGCAAACTTAACGCTGGCATAGGTAGTGCCGCCAGCAAACAGTAACCACAGCAGCAACCAACTCAAAAACACATTGCGATACTGGCTGTAGATTGGCCGGCTATTAACTTCAATATAAACGGTTCCCGCCTGGGTGTTCTGAAGCTCGACCGGGGCGCTGACGGTTTCCATGTTCTCTGGCGTCTCACCTGGCTGTTTACTCTGAGTGACTAGCTCATTGCTAACATTGTAGAAACTAGCGCTGTATATGGCCGGGTCCTCTGTCGCGCTGCGCAGGGCAACCTGAATACTGATGGTGTCATCATTAAATAAGGGGGTGCGAATCAGTTCCACTAGCTGGCCAACGGAGGTTCGGCTTTTGTCGTCAACGGCATGATTGGCAAGGCTGGAAGTTTGGGTAGACAGAACAATCCAGCTGAATAACCCAAGTACTAAATTGGCGCAGAGCACGACTGCAGGTAATTTTTTAGCCATCGAATATTGACGATGCATCCTGTGCTCCCTGAACTTAATTGAATTTAATTAGCCGAGCATTCTATCCTATTCCCACAACTTTACTATAATGGCGACCTCAAAAATAACGGCGGCGGCAATCTGTGAAAGATATTTTACTTATCAACGTGTCAGGGCAGGATAAACCGGGCGTGACTAGTGCTGTGACCGATGTATTGGCTCGCTACGATGTCACTGTTCTGGATATTGG
>CAJJAS010000116.1 GCA_905182245.1 gamma proteobacterium HTCC2207
GCGACGTAATGGCAAAGTAATTATTGGCGGTGATGGCCAGGTCAGCATGGGCAACACCATTATGAAAGGCAACGCCCGCAAGGTGCGTCGCCTGTACAAAGATCAAGTGATCGCTGGCTTCGCCGGCGGTACCGCTGATGCCTTCACCCTTTTCGAACGCTTTGAAGCCAAGTTAGAACAGCATCAGGGCAATCTCACCAAAGCCGCGGTTGAGCTGGCCAAAGACTGGCGCACCGACCGCATCCTACGCAAGCTAGAAGCACTGTTAGCCGTTGCCGACAGCGAAGCCTCGTTAATTATTACCGGTAATGGCGATGTTATTCAGCCCGAAGATGACCTGATTGCCATTGGCTCCGGTGGTCCCTTTGCCCAGTCAGCGGCCCGCGCCCTGCTGGACAACACCGACATGAGTGCCCGAGATATTGTTGAGCAAGGCCTCAAGATCGCCGGTGATATCTGCATCTATACCAATCACAACAGAACTATTGAAGAGCTCGACTCCAATACTTAAGCGTCTGCTCACTCACAGCAGCTAGGAATACCTATGTCTCAAATGACTCCCCGTGAAATTGTTCATGAGCTCAATCGCCATATTATTGGCCAGGACGACGCCAAGCGTGCGGTGGCCATTGCCCTGCGCAATCGCTGGCGTCGGTCGCAACTCGATGCCGAGATGCGCAATGAAGTCACCCCTAAGAATATCTTGATGATTGGACCCACCGGTGTGGGTAAAACTGAAATTGCCCGCCGTCTGGCACGTTTAGCCAATGCACCTTTCGTTAAAGTTGAAGCTACTAAATTTACTGAGGTAGGTTATGTGGGCAAGGACGTGGAATCGATTATCCGCGACCTTGTAGAAACCTCGGTCAAACAGCACCGTGAAGTAGAAATGATCAAAGTCGCTCAGCGCGCTATGGATGCTGCCGAAGAACGTGTTTTAGATGTGTTACTGCCCGCCGCACGGGGGGTTGATTCAGCCAATGAAAAAGACACAGGCACCCGCCAGATATTCCGTAAAAAACTCCGCGAAGGTGCCCTCAATGACAAAGAAATTGAGATTGAACTGAGCCAGGGCCCCGTGGGTGTTGAGATAATGGCACCCCCAGGTATGGAAGAGATGACCTCTCAGTTGCAGGGTATGTTTAGCAGCATGGGCAAAACCAAAACCGCCCCGCGCAAAGTCACCGTCGCCGAAGCCCTTAAACATCTTAAGGATGAAGAAGCGGCCAAACTGGTCAATGAAGAAGAAATTAAAGCCGGTGCCGTTGAAGCCGCCGAGCAAAATGGCATTGTCTTTCTCGACGAGATCGACAAGGTGTGTCGCCGCGGTGAAGCCAGTGGTGCCGATGTATCTCGAGAAGGTGTGCAGCGCGATCTACTGCCGCTTATTGAAGGCAGTACCGTGTCCACCAAGTACGGCATGATCAAAACCGACCATATTCTGTTTATTGCCTCTGGCGCCTTTCATCTGGCCAAGCCCTCCGATCTTATTCCTGAGCTCCAAGGTCGACTACCGATTCGCGTTGAGCTTAACGCGCTCGAAATTGGTGATCTGGAACGTATTCTTACCGAACCCAAGGCCTCGCTAACCAAGCAGTACATTGAGTTGATGGCTACCGAAGGGCTTACCATTGAGTTCACCAAAGAAGGCGTACGCCGCATGGCTGAGATAGCCTTTGAGGTCAACGAAGGTACCGAGAATATTGGTGCTCGCCGTCTACACACAATTTTGGAACGCCTACTGGAAGAGATCTCCTTTGATGCTTCAGATCTGGGTGCCAAAGGTGAAAGTATCATCATCGATGCGCCCTTTGTTGAGAAACATCTGGGTGAGCTGGCCAGCAATGAAGACCTAACGCGATTTATTCTTTAGATGGCGAATGTCGATATGCCAGTTCCCAGCCGTATTCTGGTCAGTGAGCAAAAAGACGCCCTGAATATGGAATACCAGGGCGATGTGCGCTTTCAACTGCCCGCTGAGTACCTGCGCGTTTTTTCCCCTAGCGCGGAGGTACGCGGCCACGGCAAAGGTCAGGAAGTACTCCAGGCTGGCAAGCGCCATGTGGGCATTCAGGCCCTAGAGAAATCCGGTAACTATGCCATTCGCATTACCTTTAGCGATGGCCATGATACTGGTATCTTTTCCTGGGACTATCTCTTTGAGTTAGGGACCAATCACACCGATAACTGGGCCAACTATCTGCAGCGACTACATGACGCCGGCGAGTCACGAGATCCCGATGTTCAGGTGGTTAAACTCTCCTAAAAATTCCCTAAATAGGCTCAGTGCCGCTACAATGTGTTGCTACAGTAGATTGCTAAAATAGTCCGCTGAAATTCAGGAGAATGCTGCGCCAATGTCTGATAAAACAACCCATTTTGGTTACAAAACCGTCAACGTAGAAGAAAAGGCCGACAAAGTCGCCGAAGTCTTCCATTCTGTTGCCGCTAAATACGACCTAATGAATGACCTTATGTCTGGTGGCGTCCATCGTCTGTGGAAGCGCATCACCATAGAAATGTCTGGTGTGCGTCGCGGCGACAAGGTGTTGGATATTGCGGGCGGTACCGGCGACCTAACCGCCAAATTCTCACGAATTGTGGGCAGTGAAGGCACAGTGGTATTGGCCGACATTAATGATTCCATGCTCAAGGTTGGCCGTGATCGTCTGATGGATCGCGGTGTAGTGAACAACGTGCGCTTTTCTCAGGCCGATGCCCAGTATCTGCCCTTCCCCGACAATACGTTTGATGTAATTACCATTGCCTTTGGCCTGCGTAATGTCACCGACAAAGACTTGGCCCTGCGCTCTATGTTGCGGGTATTAAAACCCGGTGGCCGTTTGCTGGTGCTGGAATTTTCCAAGCCAGCCAATCCAGTACTTTCCAAGGTTTATGACACCTACTCCTTTAGCATTCTACCCAAGCTGGGCAAGCTATTTGCCGACGATTCCGATAGCTATCAGTATCTGGCTGAATCAATTCGCATGCACCCAGACCAGCAGACATTACAAAATATGATGGATGATGCCGGCTTTGCCAACACCGACTTTCATAATATGACCGGTGGCGTTGTTGCCCTGCACCGGGGAGTAAAGCCTTAGTGTTATTTGCCGCATTACAGTCGACGGCACTCGAAGGCGTTGAAAACCTCATCAATGCCGCATTGAAGTACGATCCTGCATCGGCTCGAGATCTGGCTGCATTAGACGGCCAGATCATTCTAGTGGATAGCACCATGCCGCCTCTGTCCATTGCCATGGAAGCTACCGCCAACGGCATCATGTTACACAGCAATTGGAAAGACAGCGCCAGTATCACCATTAGTGGCACATTAGTGTCGATTGCCAGTATGGCGGTTAACTCTGCCGACACCATGTCTCTGTCTGGCACTGGCGTAAATGTCAGTGGCGATC
>CAJJAS010000117.1 GCA_905182245.1 gamma proteobacterium HTCC2207
CCGATAGAAGTTCTTGGGTGGCCGACTTATTAAATGCCCACCGTCATCTCTATCTTTTACCAGTGGCCCGCAGAGCACAGATGGACGCAGATCGACTACCGATGATTGCGGTGGATATCACTGAGGATGTCATTGATTGGGACCTGCAGAGGGCCCATCTCTGGTTCAGTAAGATGGAAGAACTGATTGAGCGTCAGCGGGATATGATGATTGAGTTTTAATCGCCCATCCCGTTATTCCAAGGTTAACAGTCAGCACCGTAGCTGCTAGACTTACTGCAAGATGTAATTATTATTGGAAATTAAGTATGGCCCTGACCGAATTTGAACTAATTATGCTGGATGACGGAGAAGTTGCACTGCAGCGCTCTGGCACCGACGAGCCATTAGTACGCATCACGTTCTCACCCGAAGTTCTCGAGTATCTTGATGGTAAACACGTAGAAGTGGCCAAGAGTATGATGGACGCAGGTATTCAAACTGTCTTCGATGTTAACGAAGAGCGTGCGCCCGCAGGAACAGATGCAGATGAGAAACGCCATACTGTTCACTAGATACGTTGCATTTGATCCGCCTCAATAGACACTCCAGTAGACACGCCAATATAAGCCCAACTCGACACCTCATTAGAAATCCCACTAGAAACAGGCCATTAGATAAGATGTCACTTACTCCTGTTGAAGAAAGCCTTCTCAAAATAGTCGCTGAACAGCGCAAAGTCTCAACTTTTCGGCAGCATTTAATGCTCTGTGCCTCGGGTAAATGTGCCCCTCAGGCCCAAACTAATGAATCCTGGGAATATTTAAAGCGACGTATTCGTGAATTGGATTTACTGGATGTGGATTCCGGTGTGTACCGGTCTAAGGTGGACTGCTTGAGAATCTGTCGGCAGGGGCCAATTATGCTCAGCTACCCGGATGGCACCTGGTATCACAGTTGTACTCCAGAGGTTATTGAGCGCATTCTGCAAGAGCATGTTCTGAATGGTAACCCAGTGGATGAATACCGCTTTGCAACTAACGAACTCTAGAGACTTCCGCTTAATAGCTCGGTAAGTTTAGCCTCTGGCCATGTGAGTTACGCCAATCGCCCCTCATGCTGACCCTCTGAATACCGTCATTCCAGCGCAGGCTGGAATCTTCTAGGGTCATTCATTCAGCAATGTCAGTACATCCATTGTTCGAGCAGACTAAATCGCAACCCTAACAACACCTACTGCAAGGCCTTCAATAGCAAATTCCTGAGCGCGTAAGTCCACAATAATGGGGCTATAATCGCGATTTTCGGGCAGTAGCTGAATCTCATATTTGCTGCGTGTGCGCTTGAGGCGTTTAACCGTTACCTCACCATCAACACGGGCGACTACGATCTGCTGGTTCTCGGCGGTGGGTTGCTGGTGAACTGCTAGCAGGTCGCCATCCATAATGCCGACATCAATCATGCTCAGGCCCTGTACACGCAAAAAGTAGTCTGCGTGCGGGTGAAAACTGCTTGAGGGCATTTCTTGATAGTCTTCAATATTCTGTTCAGCAAGGATTGGTTCCCCCGCTGCGACGCGGCCGACAATGGGAATACCATTAAATTGCTGCACCACTCTGATACCTCTAGAGGCACCTGGAATCATTTCGATAACCCCTTTTCGTGCTAGGGCGCGGAGATGATCTTCTGCGGCATTGGCTGAACGAAATCCAAGTGTCTGGGCTATTTCTGCTCTGGTTGGCGGGTAGCCGGTTTCTTCCAGATTGTCTTTAATCAGATCAAAGATCTGCTGCTGTCGCGCTGTAAGAAGTTCCATAAGAGTATCCTTGTTTCGAATGCCTGTAATTATATACAGTATTCATTGTATGGCAAGCTCTAGTATATTTAAACAAAATAGGGGTTAAAAAATATGCTGGAAGCAAAGGTGCAGGAAGCGTGGCGTGTGCTGCGTATTCAGTCAGAATTAGTTGATGGAACAGACAGATTACTTAGCACAGGGTCGGCAGTGACCGTGTTCGGTGGCGCGCGCTTCAAGCCGGATTCGGAGCCTTACCGGCAGGCACAGATACTAGGGGAATTGTTGGGGAATGAGGGGGTTCCAGTTATTACTGGTGGTGGCCCGGGTATTATGGAGGCCGCTAATCGGGGCTGTTTTTCCACGACGGCAACCTCTGTTGGCCTGAATATTGAGTTGCCGTTTGAGCAGACCAGCAATCCCTATCAGGATCTTAGTTTAGATTTTCGCTACTTTTTTGTACGTAAGTACCTTTTTATAAAACATGCGGTTGGCTTTGTTATTTTTCCGGGTGGTTACGGCACATTGGATGAATTATTTGAATCATTGACCCTGGTGCAAACCGGAAAAGTAGAGCCCTTTCCCATTGTATTGGTGGGTGTGGCCTACTGGGAGGGGCTGGTTGACTGGATTAAGCAGAAGATGCTCGCTGAGAACTGCCTGTCTGAACAGGAACTGAGCCTGTTTCAACTTGTAGACACCAGCGAGGAAGCTGCTGAGATAATCCTCAGGCATATTCGTATGGGTAATTCCAATCTTGCCATAGAGCCTTAAAATTCGTCCCAGCCAAAATGACTGTCTAGCGCTCGTCCAGACATTGAGTCAGCTGAAGCATCAGAGAAAGGGTCAGTGAACGGCATAAAACTATGATGAGCATAAAAACGCTGGTCGTCACTCAGATGCTTTGAGCTGCGCCAGTCTTCTGGTGGGCCGGTCTTGCCCAATGCCATCTCTGACCAGCTGTCGAACGCGATATCATCATATTCACCGTCTTCGTATCTGATATCGATGGTAGCGCTATAGTCATCGATACTGACAATCTCAAACAGCCGGTTAACGGCTATATCCTGATACCAGTTACCAATAGAGGGGATGTGAGTGGCCATTGTCTTTCTCCGGCTCGTGTCGAGAGCGGTAAAAATATCACTAAGCATGGGCGCTTGCACCCGCCGGATTCTTGGCTGAAAAATCTCATTTGGCGGCTTAATGTTACCTAGATTTTTACATAGATTGCCTAACTGCTCATAAAACATAGAGTTATTTTTTTGATGCTGAAATTTAATAAATGGGTAAAATACCCGAATGGAATAGCGGGCTTGGGTTTAACTCTAAATCCGTCTAAAAAAGCGTAAAATTTTCTATGGGCCTACAAACTAACTTTGGCCCCCAACTTAGGCCGCAATTTAAAATTACTAGATACGGAACAGTATGACGACTAAACAGCATGCACAGTATGGACGCCTGATGCTCGATTTGGCTGGCACCAGCCTGGCCGACCATGAGCGAGACCAGTTACAAAACCCCCATATCGGCGGGGTTATTTTATTTGCACGCAATGTTGAAAGTCGTGAGCAGATCAGTGCCTTAGTAAAGCAAATCAGGGCGGCTTCGGCCCAAGTGTTGATCGCGGTAGATCAGGAGGGCGGCAGGGTACAGCGTTTTCGTGATGGCTTTACGCGCTTTCCCCCCATGCAGAAACTCGGTGATCTGGTGGCCCAGGATTCTGCGGCGGGTCTGGCGCTCACCAAAGATGCGGGCTGGTTGATGGCCGCAGAGGTTATTGCCTGCGGGCTGGATATTAGCTTTGCCCCAGTGCTGGATGTCGATCGAGACACTAGCAGTATTATTGGTGATCGTTCTTTTTCCGATCAGCCTGAGGCTGTTATCGAGGTTGCTCAGGCATTTATCAATGGTATGCATGAGGCGGGTATGGCGGCCACGGGCAAGCATTTTCCCGGTCATGGGGGCATTGTTGCAGACAGTCACCTGGAAGCGCCGGTTGATACGCGCAGCTGGGATGAGCTTGAAGCCCATGACTTAAAACCCTTTGATGCCCTGAGTGAATCTCTGGATGGCATCATGCCTGCACATATTACCTTTCCGGCGGTCGATCCCGATTCCGTCGGTTTTTCCTCATTTTGGTTACAGACAATTCTGCGTAAAAGGTTGGGCTTTGAGGGTGTGATCTTTAGTGATGATCTAACCATGAAGGGTGCGGATATTGCTGGCGGTTATGTGGACAAGGCCAAGCTAGCACTGGATGCGGGCTGCGATATGATTCTGGTGTGCAATTGCCCTGAAGGCGCCATTGAGGTGTTAGACTTTATGGCCAGTGCGGCTGTGGATGGCAGCGATAAAATTGCCGGCATGCGCGCCAGTCAATCTATAAGCTGGGACGACCTTGAAAATCATCCGCGGCGACTCGAAATCATTAAAAAGCTACAAGAACTGGACGCAAAATAGGGATCATGATGAATCAGATTGAAAGTTGGTTGGTGAATTTAACCGGTGAGCAATACCTTTGGGCCTTTGAATTATTCCTGATTGTGCTGATTGCTCTGAGCCTCGGGTTTGCGCTCAATCGCATGATTGATAAGCTGGAAGTGCAGGCAGCTAAGACTAAAACCGTCTGGGACGATGCCCTTATCGAGGCCTGTCGTCGACCGGCTATCTGGCTGATTTGGATTTTGGGTATCAATTTTGCGGCGGGTATTGCCGCGCAAAAAATGGACTCGCCATTACAGGCATTAATCGATCCGATTAACCGACTGGCACTAATATTTCTCGGTACGATCTTTCTCACGAGCTTCATTAAGCGCGCTGAGCGTAACCTGATCCATCCGGATTATATTGCCAAGCCACTGGATGCCACTACCGTGCGCGCCGTTGGTAAATTACTGCGCGCCTCCGTGATTATTACCGGCGTGCTAATTGCGATGCAGCTATTTGGCTACAGTATTTCTGGCTTGCTGGCATTTGGCGGTATCGGTGGAATCGCGGTGGGTTTTGCGGCAAAAGATTTGCTGGCGAATTTTTTCGGTGGCCTGATGATCTATCTGGATCGCCCCTTTTCAGTGGGTGAGTGGATACGTTCACCGGATAAAGAGATTGAGGGTGTGGTTGAGGATATTGGCTGGCGTCTAACCAGAATTAGAACCTTTGATAAGCGTCCGCTGTATATTCCAAACGCTGTATTTGCCAATATTTCCGTTGAGAACCCTTCGCGAATGAGTAACCGTCGGATCTATGAAACTGTGGGTATTCGCTACGAGGATATTAATAGTATGGACGCCATTGTCGAGCAGGTAACCGCTATGCTGATGGAGCATCCAGAAATTGATACGACACAAACCATGATTGTGAACTTTGATGCGTTCTCGGCAAGCTCGGTAGATTTCTTTGTGTATACCTTTACCAAAACCACTAACTGGATTGACTTCCATAAGATCAAGCAGGATATTTTGCTCAGGATCGCCGGCATTGTCGAGGCTAATAGTGCTGAGATAGCCTTTCCCACATCAACATTACATATTGCCAGCGGGGAGTTAATAGGTCAGAGCACCTGATGTATTAACCACGACGGGGTAGCGCTTATTAAACTGTATGCAAGAATAGATTGGAATTATGCCCAAACAGGGACTACATTAAGCTGAATAATCGGAGTTGAAGCTAAACTTCGAAATAGAACGGCCCTTTTAGTAACACGGATGTTATCAGGGAGAGACGGTGCCAGTACCCGGTAGGGGTGCTATTTATGGCAATTGGATAAGGAAGTCAGGTCATGGAATTGACGATTTTTTTCCCACGAGTTTTTTT
>CAJJAS010000118.1 GCA_905182245.1 gamma proteobacterium HTCC2207
CGTAGAGCAGATGCGCAGCGCCGGTGTACAAGTCACCATCTCCCATGAGTTGACTAACAGTATTGTCGATGTGGATATTGTGTACTCCACCCGAATTCAAGAAGAGCGCTTCTCCACCAAAGAAGAAGCGGATCTGTACCGTGGCAAGTTCCGTCTTAATCAGGCGATCTACACCGAATTTTGCCAGCCCAACACCGTAATAATGCATCCATTGCCGAGAGATTCTCGGGCCGATGCCAACGAGCTAGACAGCGACCTAGACAATAACCCCAACCTGGCAATCTTCCGCCAGGCCGATAATGGGGTGTTAGTGCGTATGGCACTGTTTGCACTAGTCCTTGATGTGGCCGACAAAGTCGACGAGTTTTCCTACGACGTACGTTGGTACAACTCAAGGCAGGTTTAATGCCACTAATAATAAAAAAGATAATTACCCCATGAGTGAATTTGACGATATCCGTCCCTATGACGATGCTGAAGTTCCCGCCGTTATAGCGCGGCTAATTGCCGATTCCGAATTTATTGATCTTCTACTAAGTCGCAAAGCACCTTTGCTGGCCAAACTCTGCCCCTGGCTGATTCGGCCCTTTATTCGCTATGGACTGCGTAAGTTATCGAAAGACATGCGCACCGTTAATGACCTTCAGGTACATATGACCGAAGGGTTAAAAAACGTGCTCGATGCCACCACCGACGGTTACAGCTTTGGCGGTTTGGATAATCTAGACCCCAGCAAAGCGGCTCTATTTATGAGTAACCATCGGGATATCGCCCTTGATCCCGCCATGGTCTGTTTAGGCTTATTGATGGCCGGGCAAGAGAGTGTGCGTATCGCCATTGGTGACAACCTCTTAAGTAAACCCTTTGCCGCCGATCTAATGCGGGTCAACCGCAGCTTTATCGTTAAACGTTCGGAGGCAAGCCGACGTGGAAAACTCGAAGCCTTAAAGAAACTGTCTCGCTATATTCGCCATAGCATCAGCCAAGAACAGGTATCTATTTGGATTGCTCAGGCTGAAGGGCGCGCCAAAAATGGTCGCGACCGCACCGAAACCGCATTGCTAAAAATGCTCGCCCTGTCTAAACGGGAAGGGCAAGATTTTGCAGCCGCCATTGGTGAGTTAAATTTAATCCCCGTGTCTATCTCCTACGAATACGATCCCTGCGATGCCGACAAGGCCCGTGAACTTTATTCTGCCGAGCAGGGTACTGCCTATGTTAAAAAAGAATTCGAAGATCTCGACACCATTCAAAAAGGAATTTTGGGTTACAAGGGCCGCATTCATGTGAACTTTGGTCAGCCGGTTGGCGGCAGTTTTGAAAATGCCGATGCCTTGGCTGCCGAAGTGGATCGTCAAATCTTCAGTCACTACCAGCTATTCCCAACCAATATTATTGCCTGGCAGATGCAGGGCAATACAGATGTATTAGACAAACTAGAAGAACTACAGCAACAGTGGCCAGACGAAGACTGGTCCAACGCTCAAGCCTCTTTTGAGTCACATCTTAGCCAAATACCTACAGATCATCGTCAGATAGTGATTGATGCCTATGCCGCTCCGGTGGACAATCAGCTTGCTCATCAATCTAAATAAGGACGTTTATTTTTGTTAGACGCAGACGTACGAGAAACTATTCAGCAAGGCTATCGCGAATTCTTAAAGTCACGCGAACTCAGTCCACGACTGGGTCAAAAACAAATGGTTGCCGCCATTGCCAACACCCTCAGCAACGATGACCCCGACAAACGTCTGGCAGTTATCGAAGCGGGCACAGGTACTGGTAAAACCGTTGGCTACCTCATTGCTGCACTGCCCATTGCTCGCGCCTTAAAGAAAACCGTGGTGGTTGCTACCGGTACCATTGCACTGCAAGAACAGCTAATCCACAAAGACCTTCCAGAATTATTAGAATCCTGTGGCTGGGATTACAGCTGCGCCCTGGTAAAAGGCCGTGGTCGTTACGCCTGTAATCTGCGCATGGAACAGTGCCTGGATGCCGTAAAGTCAAAAGACGCCGGTCTGTTTTTGTTTGAAGACGAACAGCAGTTTAATCCCAATGCCGCCACCGAAAATCTGTTTAAAGAGATGTCTGCGTCATTGGACGACGGTGTCTGGGATGGTGATAGAGATTCTTGGCCAACTCGCATTCAAGATATGGAATGGCGTGCTCTTACCGTAGATCGTCGCCAGTGCACCGGCAGACGCTGTCGCTTTGTGAATCAATGTCCGTTCTTTAAAGCGCGCAACGATCTTGAAGAGAGCGAATGTATTGTCGCCAACCATGACCTAGTTATGGCCGACCTGGCACTGGGTGGCGGTGTTATTTTACCTCCGCCAGAAGACTGTATTTATATTTTCGACGAAGGTCATCGACTGGGTGATACGGCCATTCG
>CAJJAS010000119.1 GCA_905182245.1 gamma proteobacterium HTCC2207
AAAATTCAGCATGGGCATATTAGTGCTCAGCAGATCGCGCCATATCTTGATAAAGAGGCCTGGGAAAACTATTTTAAATTTGCCATTGTTAGAAATCCCTTTGATCGATTTATCTCTATCTGTTTCTTTTTAAATCGTAATAATCCAAAATTTCTTGAAACACCGTTACTGTGGATGAAGTCGGCGATTGTAGCCCCGCGCTTTCGAGAACGGGTTTTAGTTAAGCCGCAGTATCTGCAGCTAACTGATGCTCAGGGCAGTATGGCTATGGATTATGTGGGTCGCTATGAAGCATTGCAGGACTCAATAGATGAAATTTGTAAGAGGCTACAAATTGAGTCAACCCCATTGAAAAAAAGAAATGCCTCAGAGCATAAGCAGTATCGCGAGTACTATGATGACGAACTCAAATCTGCAGTCGAAGCATTTTATCAAGAAGACTTAACGCGATTTAACTATTTTTACTAGTGGTCTTTTTATTAGTGCTTGTCTAATTAGTGTCAGTGTTATTAGTGTAGGCACCCATCTGCTCTACATTGATCGCAGCATGGATCAAACGCTGCATAATGATAGGGTTTAGTCCAACTTGGTTGCTGCCATTAATCAGCGCTCTAGGGTTGGGATCAAGCTGACTTGCCGCGCGGCCCAATAGCTCTCGATACTTTACCCAGCCAGCTTCTTCATAGCCATGGAGGTGCCAGTTCTCACGCCAATCTTTGGCCAGATTAATTAGTAGGTTCTTATACTGAGTAGAAAGCTGCGGATCATTTTCTGAATTACTTTCGATATCGCTAATCAGCTCGTTGGCAATGGCTTCAAACTCACCGGGCGCCATGACGGGAGCAATATTATACCGCTCGGTCTTGATGCTAGTTTGCTCTCCCGGTACATAAGGGCGCGAGCTAATTTTAGCCTGCAGCTGCGGGGTATTATCTTGAATTCCAAAGGACTCCATCTCCCGCACTGTCTGCCAAAAACGAGAGGAACCTGAGGTGTCGATGACGAGATGAACACGATCTTGATCACTGGCATTGATCACTTTATGACGACGCCAAGAATCGAATATCCAGCATTCTCCTGCGCGCATATGGATTGCCTGATCACCACAGTGAAAGATAACCTGTGGGTTGGTGATTATAGGAATATGGATTCTAACTCTGCTATACCAGTGGTAATTGAAATCGACATGCTCGCTTACCTGTGCCCCTGCATCCAAGCGCATTAGCCTTGAGCGTGCCAACACTTCTCCGAAACTACCCATCACCTGCTGCATATACTCGCTGTTTAGCAGTTCCGGTGTTGCCGCCATAGGTCCATCGAAATCATTATTACGCTGACCGTTAAGTGAGATTAGCGGGATTGCTAAGTTGCCGGCCAATTTAGAAGGATGTTCCATCCACTGGTCGTCAGCAAACTTAGCAATTTCACTCTGCAATTGAAGAGCATCAAATTGATAGGGTAGGCGCACAAAAGGTTGAGCTAGTTTCATAGGCTTAATCGGATTCTAGTTAGTGTTTATTGTCCTCAACAGTGCCGACATCTGGATAAGGCTGATAGTAATTACTATGAGAGTATAGGTGCGGGCCGTAAATGGTGCAATTTGAATGCCGTTTTTAGAAATCTAATTTAGCTGTAAGTCTGTATACTTTTTCTTAATAATTTAATTGTGGGAGTAGACCATGTCTGACATCAAGATGACCGAACGACAAATTCAACAGCTGGTGGAAGACTGTCTTGCCGCCAACGGTTGCAATGCTGAGAACGCCGCAGCACTGGGCCGCACTATTGCCTCAGCCGAGCGCGATGGCAGTGCCTCCCACGGTTTATTTAGAATGCCTGGCTATATTGCTTCGCTGCGCAGCGGCAAGGTTAATGGTAGTGCGCAACCCAGTGTCGCTCGTATTTCCCCTGCCGTGATTAAGGTTGATGGTGACCATGGTTATGCACCACTGGCGTTGGAAAAAGGTCGTGAAGCATTGATAGAAGCCGCCCGTGAGAATGGTATTGCCGCTATGGCGCTGGTCAATGTGCATCACTTTGCCTCCCTATGGATTGAAGTGGAGCCTATTGCCGAGGCTGGGTTAGTGGCTATGGCTTTTACCACCTACAAGCCGGCTGTGGTTCCCGCTGGTGCTAAAGAACCCTTGTTCGGCACCAACCCCATGTGCTTTGGCTGGCCCCGTGGAGATAAACCGCCACTGGTGTTTGATCAGGCCTCGGCCTCTATGGCCAGAGGTGAAGTAATGATCGCTGCCCGCGACGGACATGCTGTACCCATGGGTACAGGTGTCGATGCCGACGGCAACCAAACCACAGATGCTCAAAAGATTATCGACGGTGGTGCACTGCTGCCCTTTGGTGGCCATAAGGGCTCGACTATTGCCATGATGATCGAGTTATTAGTTGCCGGTCTTACGGGTATGGACTTTAGTTATGAAGCGCAGAAAAATGATAATAACGATGGCGGCCCACCGAATGGTGGTGAGTTCATGTTAGCAATCGATCCCAATCGCTTCGGGGATGCTGAGGGTTGGTTGAACCATTCTGAGGAGTTTCTAGAGCGCCTAGCCGGTATGGAAGGGGCGCATATACCGGGCAACCGTCGCTATGCCAATCGCGCTAAAAGTGCTGCCGAAGGTATTACGGTGAGTGCCAAGGTCCATGC
>CAJJAS010000120.1 GCA_905182245.1 gamma proteobacterium HTCC2207
GCATTCAGCAGCGGCTGATATGGCGGCGCAGGAAAAGGGCTCAAGAGGTTTAGTGGCTTCTGAATTGCTGCCCTATGTTCGTGACCTGTTAAATAATATCGATCAGGAAGCTCTGTGACTGCTGAGGTGACAAAGGTTTTAGCGACGGTAAGTATTGAGCTTGCCGACGAGACGGCGATGATTGAGTTTGGCGCCAAGATAGCGAGAGGGCTTTTAATTGGCGGAGGGCTCTCAATTGACGAAGGGCTCTCAACTAGCGGAGGGCTCTCAACTGGCGGAGGGCTCTCAACTTCCGAGGGCACAGGAAAACCTATTATTATGACTCTGCAGGGTGATTTGGGTGCCGGGAAAACGACCCTGAGCCGTGGGATTTTGCAGGGACTTGGCCATGTCGGAAATGTAAAAAGCCCAACCTATACTCTGGTGGAACCTTATCAGCTTGCGTTCGGAGCGGTGTATCATTTTGATCTGTACCGATTGACCGATGCAGAGGAGCTTGAATACATGGGGTTTGCCGATTACCTGACCGATGGCAAACTATGCTTGATAGAATGGCCGGAGCAGGGGCAGGGATTCTTACCTCAGGTCGATATTGGGATTCAGATCAGTCAGCTCGAAGAGGGCCGCTGTGTTACTCTATCCGCCTATTCTGCTTATGCCGAGCAGTTGGTCAGTCAGTTAGGGATGATCTAGAGATTGAATATTAAGTTACAACAACGCATAACTAAACTCAGTCGCTGGGGCGTCTTTTTTTCATGGATGGCGTCTGTGATGCTATCCAGTCCGCTCCTGCTGCTGTCCAGTTCTGCCTCGGCAGCTGATATTGAATCGGTGCGAGTTTGGCGAGCGCCAGACAGCACAAGGCTGGTACTTGATCTGAGTAGTGCAGCCGACCACAAACTATTTGCCCTGCAAAATCCCAATCGACTAGTGATTGACCTCAGCGACAGCCAGGTCAAAACTCAATTCGATAAACTCGATTTAACCAATACGCCGATTGCAAAAATTCGCGCCGCCGTGCGCAATAAAACCGATGTCCGCGTAGTGTTGGATCTAAAAAATACCGTCAGTCCAAAAAGCTTTAGCCTTAAGGCCAATGAGCAATACAGCGACCGTTTAGTGATTGACCTGTTCGATAAAAAGCGGGTAGTTAGTCGCTCTGTAGAACAGGTGGTCAAGAAGAGAAATCCCAAAATAGTCATTGCCATTGATGCTGGCCATGGTGGTGAAGACCCCGGGGCTCTTGGGCCAAAACGAGTCCGTGAAAAAGTTGTGGCCCTGCAAATAGCTCAGAAACTGGAAGCGCTTTTTGATAAGAATCCCTATTTCGAAGGAGAGTTAGTGCGCACGGGCGATTATTATATTGCACTGCCAAAACGATCCAAAATTGCTCGTGATAAACAGGCTGACTTTTTTATCTCCATTCATGCGGATGCCTTTACTAACCCCAAGGCTCATGGCGCTTCGGTCTATGCGTTGTCTACCAAGGGCTCTACGAGTGCCTGGGCAACGAAATTGGCAGCCAAAGAAAACCGGTCCGATGAATTTGGTGGTACCAGCTCGCCCAGCGGCAATGCCTATCCTGACTATGTGCAGGGGGTGCTGGCAGATTTAATTCAGACTGGAACGGTAAGGGATAGTCTGGATGCCGGTAAGTACGTTCTTAAAAATATAGGTGGCGTCGCCAGACTGCACAAAAAGAAGGTTGAGCAGGCCGGCTTTATGGTGCTTAAGTCATCGGTGCCCTCGCTGCTGATTGAGACAGGTTTTATTTCAAACCCCAAAGAGGCGCGAGCTTTAAGTACGCGCAGCTACCAGCAAAAAATTGCTAATGCTATTTATCAGGGGGTATTGCAATATCATTCTGACAGTCCTCCCGTAGGCACCTTACTGGCCAAAAATGATGGAGCAATTGACCGCAGTTATGTGATTACTCGCGGTGACACATTGTCAGAAATTGCGGCTCGCTATAACACCTCAGTGCGAAAAATTGTGCGCTACAATAAGATGAAATCCAATTCTATTCGGGTTGGACAGAAAATTTTAATTCCCTCTAGTTAAAGGTTATAAAGCATGTCTGCTATCAAGATTCTCAGCCCGCAATTAGCCAATCAGATTGCTGCTGGCGAGGTGGTTGAACGCCCCGCATCTGTTCTTAAAGAGCTGGTGGAAAACAGCCTTGATGCCGGGGCTAAGCGTATTGATATTGAGATTGAGCAGGGCGGCGTCAAGCTTATTAAAATCCGTGACGACGGCCATGGCATTCCTGAGCACGAACTGGCTCTGGCCCTGAGTCGTCATGCCACTAGCAAAATTGATAATCTCGAAGATCTCGAAGCTGTTGGAACCCTGGGTTTTCGCGGTGAGGCTCTGGCCAGTATTGCCTCGGTGTCGCGCTTGGCGCTCACCTCTAATTCTGGTGACAGCAGTGGTTGGAAAGCCGTGTCGGAGGGTCGCGATATGGAGGTGGAACTCAAACCTGCCGCTCATCCTCAGGGCACCAGCGTCGAGGTGCGGGATCTGTTTTTTAATACCCCAGCACGACGTAAGTTTTTAAGAACCGAAGGCACCGAATATAACCGCATCGACGATAGCATTAAAAAGCTGGCCCTCAGCCGCATGGATGTGGCCTTTAGTTTGCGCCATAACCAGCGCGCACAGTTGACCTTACGCCCGGCTAGCAGTCAGGCGGAGCAGGAAAAGCGGGTGGCAGATATCTGTGGCCCAGCATTTATGAAAGACGCCCTGTATGTGGACAATGATCGTACCGGTATTCGTCTCTGGGGCTGGATGGGTCTGCCGACGGTTTCGAGAAGTCAGGCTGATCTGCAGCACTTCTTTGTCAATGGTCGAGCGATTCGCGACAAAGTGGTATCTCACGCCGTACGGCAAGCCTATCAGGATGTTTTGTACCATGGCCGTCATCCTGCCTTTGTTTTGTTTCTGGAGATTGAGCCCGCTGATGTAGATGTTAATGTGCATCCCACTAAGCATGAGGTGCGCTTTCGAGATAGTCGATCTATCCATGGGTTTGTCTACACCACGTTGCATCGAGCACTGTCTCAGGATCGACCTCAGGATCATTTGCAGTCTTCTGAATCGGGTCTGAATACTAATCAGGATGCGGAACAGCAAGCTGGGCAGTCAACGATTCAGTTTCCCTCGGGTTCTCCTGCAGCTAATCAAAGCGCTCCTTTGGGTAATCAAAATTATTCATCCGGTCCCCAGGGGCATGGCTTTCAGTCTCGACCGCAGAGCTTTGGAGTGAATACACCCATGGCGGCTTATCAGGGGCTCTATGCTACTGAGATGCCCACGGAAGAGGGCGACATTCCCCCAATGGGGTTTGCCATCGCTCAGCTCAAGGGTATTTATATTCTGGCGGAAAACGCTCAGGGCCTAATTATTGTTGATATGCATGCGGCTCACGAACGCATTACCTATGAACGGATGAAAACCGCCTTTGATGATCAGGGGCTTGTCTCTCAGCCACTGCTGGTACCCGAGAGTTTGGCGGTCAGTCAGCGTGAAGCCGATATGGCCGAACAGAGTGGTGAGGTGTTTGCGCAGCTTGGATTTGTCGTGGAGCGTGCAGCCAATGAAAGTATTATCGTGCGAGAGATTCCGGCTATTTTACGGGGGTCTGAAGTTGAGTCTCTGCTTCGTGATGTTATCTCAGACCTCATCGAACACGGCACATCGGAGCGTATCCGCAACCACATCAATGAAATTCTTTCGACCATGGCCTGCCATGGATCGGTGCGCGCTAATCGCAAGCTCAGTGTGCCTGAGATGAATGCACTGCTGCGTGATATGGAAGCCACTGAGCGCAGTGGGCAGTGCAATCACGGTCGTCCTACCTGGTCGCAGCTGACTCTAGATGAGTTGGATAAGCTCTTTTTGCGGGGCCGCTAAGGCAGTGAACAGAGACTCCCTGCCGACCGCTATCTTTGTTATGGGACCAACCGCCAGTGGCAAAACCGATCTGGCAATCGCACTGCGTCAACATCTGCCGGTTGAGTTAATTAATGTGGATTCGGCCCAGGTGTATCGCCAGCTAAATATTGGCAGTGCCAAGCCAGATGCAGAGACTCTAGCTGCTGCACCTCATCGACTGATTGATATTCGTGACCCAATAGATATTTATAGTGCGGCAGATTTTCTCGTCGATGCCCGCCGTGAAATGGCCGAGATTACCGCTGCGGGGAGAATCCCGTTACTGGTCGGCGGCAGCATGATGTATTTTAAAGTATTGCTGGAAGGCCTGTCGAAAATGCCAGAAGCCGATCAGGGTATTCGCCAGCAACTAGAGCAGCGAGCGGCTGAATCTGGTTGGCCTAGCCTCTATAAAGAGCTACAGGTGGTTGACCCAGAAACCGCCAGTCGCCTACATCCCAATCATTCTCAGAGAATACAACGCGCCCTGGAGGTCTACCAGATAACGGGGACTCCCATGTCGGCTTTGCAGGCTCAGGCCTCCGTCGGTGGCTTACAGAATGACTACCAAATTCAACAGTTTTCCCTGATGCCGGAAAATCGCGGGTTACTTCATCAACGTATAGAGCAGCGCTTTCATAAGATGATGGAGCAAGGTTTTGCTGAAGAGATGCAGGCACTGTTTAATCGCGGGGACTTACATGTAAACCTGCCAGCCATTCGCTGCGTAGGATATAGACAGCTGTGGGATTACTGTGCGGGAGACTGCACCTTGGATGAAGCGGTTGAAAAGGGCGTGATTGCCACCCGGCAATTGGCCAAGCGACAGATCACTTGGCTGCGCAACTGGCCAGGGGCGACAGAAATAGCCGTTGATGACGGCAAGTGTTATTACAGTCCAGAATATATTCTTAATCGGTGCTTGAAAAAGCTCGAGGAAGCTCCCATATACTATACTAAGGGGCAAGAGTAGAATTTGCTCTGCGGTGAGACGCAATCCCACCGGACTTTTGCTGCGATAATTGCAGCACCCATTGAATTTTCAATAACAAGGAGTAGTAAAATGTCAAAAGGGCATAATCTACAAGACCCTTTTCTGAATGTCCTAAGAAAAGAAAGAATCCCAGTGTCTATATTTCTGGTAAACGGTATTAAGCTTCAGGGACAGGTTGAGTCTTTTGATCAATTCGTCGTGCTGCTAAAAAACACTGTGAGCCAAATGGTCTATAAACACGCAATATCTACAGTTGTTCCATCGCGCGCTGTGCGCCTGCCCGCTGCTAATGCAGCTGAGGGCGGATCATCGGATCAGGGATTTGACGATGATGCTGGCAATTATGGCGACGACAACTACTAAGCGGTGTCATTGTTCTTTGAGCGACCTAAGTCTGGCGAGAGAGCTGTTCTTGTTCATATAAAGCTGAATAGCGAGTCCGAACCTGAAGATCCTAGGGAGTTTGAAGAACTAGTGATTTCTGCTGGCGGAGATCCGGTCGAGTTTTTGACCGGATCACGCCAATCCCCCAGCGCTAAATTTTTTGTCGGTTCAGGCAAACTCGAAGAGATTAGCGCAGCGGTTAAAAGCGCCGATGCGCAACTCGTTATCTTTAATCATAATTTATCCCCCAGTCAGGAACGCAATATTGAGGCCGAGCTTAAATGTCGGGTACTCGATAGAACTGGTCTGATTTTGGATATTTTTGCCCAGCGTGCCAGAACCCATGAGGGCAAGCTTCAAGTCGAGCTAGCCCAGTTACAGCATCTGTCATCGCGACTAGTTAGAGGCTGGACTCACCTCGAACGCCAACGGGGTGGTATTGGTAATCGGGGTCCGGGTGAAACTCAGCTGGAATCTGATCGACGACTGGTTAGAGAACGTATTAAGGCTATCAAGCAGCGCCTGGATAAGGTGCGCAAACAGCGTGACCAGGGGCGACGAGCGCGGACCAAGTCCGAGATTCCCACCGTGTCGCTGGTGGGTTACACCAACGCCGGAAAATCAACATTATTTAACAAGCTGACCAGCGCCGATGTCTATGTCGCAGATCAGCTATTCGCGACACTAGATCCGACCATGCGTCGACTTGATCTTGCGGAATTAGGCCCGGTGGTATTCGCGGATACCGTAGGCTTTATAAGCCATCTACCTCACCGCTTGGTGGATGCCTTTAGGGCGACCTTAGAAGAGGCCGCCTCATCGAACCTATTGATGCATGTTGTCGATGCCTCGGCAGAGGATCGGTCGGTCAATATAGTGAGAGTTAATGAAGTATTGAAAGAGATTAACGCCCACGACTTGCCATCGCTGATGATATACAACAAGATTGATCTGCTCGACGATGTACAGCCCCATATCGAGCGCAATGAAGAGGGCATACCTGTCGCAGTTTGGGTGTCGGCACTGGCCGGTGAGGGGTTGGAATTATTACTCCGAGCTGTGGTTGAATGCCTGCCTAATAAAATTGTGCACCAGCATCTGCAGCTACAGCCGAGTCAGGGAGCATTTCGCGCCGCGCTCTATAGTCAAAAAGCTGTATTATCCGAGCAGTCAGCGGATTCAGGTGTTATTAATTTAGAGGTGAAGCTGGCAGAGAGCGATTTTTTGCGTCTGCTGAAAAATTCGGGATTGAAATTGGAAGATTTGGTCACATTGTAATAGCAGTCCTTTAACAGAGAATTTGTAGTTGCAGTCTTGTCATTAAGGGGCTGCATCGTAGAAATACCTAAAATACATCAACAATTAAAACTGGAGAAAATTATGGCCTGGAATGAACCGGGTGGTGGCAAGGATCCTTGGGGTGGTAATCAAGGCAACGACGGCCCACCAGATATCGATGAAGTGCTAAACAAACTCAAAGAGAAATTCGCCGGCTTTGGTGGCGGTTCTAGTGGTGCTGGCGGCGGTGCAGGTAGCAGTAAAGGTCTGGTTCCCGTGGTATTTATAGCGCTGACTATTATTTGGGGTCTGTTGGGCTTCTATCAGGTCGACGAAAAAGAGCAGGCAGTTGTGCTGCGTCTGGGTAAATACAGCGATACGCTAGGTTCTGGTTTGCAGTGGAACCCACCGATTTTTGACTCAGTAACCATTGTTCGTGTCACAGAAGAGCGACAGTATTCGGCTCGTGGCCTGATGCTGACTCAAGACGAAAACATTGTAGAAATCTCATTGACTGTGCAGTACAACATCGTCAATGCCAAAGATTTTGTATTGAGCATTAAAGATCCAGAGTTAAGTCTTAAGTATGCAACGGATAGTGCATTGCGCCATGTTGTGGGAAGCACAGGTTTAGACGGTGTTATATCGACTGGCCGTGAAGAGGTTGCCGTAAGTACTGCGGAAAAACTTCAGGATCTTCTGAACGTCTACAGCAGTGGTATTAACGTGGTCAAGATCAACATCGAAGAGGCGCGCCCACCGACAGAGGTTAAGGCAGCTTACGATGACGTGATCAAGGCCCGTGAAGATCTCGAACGTTTGGTTAACGAAGCTCAGGCTTACTCTAATGGTGTGATTCCAGAAGCCCGTGGTGAAGCACAGCGTCTCCGTGAAGAAGCTGAAGGCTATCTGTCTCAGGTGGTCTCTAAATCTCAGGGTGAAGCTAAACGATTTACTGCGTTGCTGACCGAATACAAGAAGGCACCTGGTGTAACTCGTGAGCGTCTTTATATTGATGCGATCGAAGAGGTGATGAGCAACAGCACTAAGATTTTGGTGGACACTGAGGGCGGCAACAACATGCTCTATCTACCCCTGGACAAGTTGGTTCAGCAGGGTAATGCTGCAGGCGCAACTCGCGGCTCTGGCAGTGATTCCCAGATGGTTGATCGCATTGCCAATGAAGTGATTGAGAAGCTTCAGCGCAACAGCAATCAAGTGCAATTGGAGAGACGTCGATGAATAATCTAATGAAAACAGCCATCGTAGTGTTGGTTTTGTTGATAGGCGCCAGCAGTTCACTGTTTGTGGTTAGTGAATTTGAGCGTGGCGTAAAGCTGCAATTTGGTAAGCTTGTCGAAGCTGACATTCAGCCCGGCCTGCACGTCAAAATTCCGTTTGTGGACAATGTGCGTATCTTTGATGCACGTATCCTCACGGTAGATGCGCAGCCAGCCAGCTTCTTTACTATTGAAAAGAAGCGTCTGATTGTAGATTCATATGCTAAGTGGCGTATTGCCAATGTAGAAACCTACTATAAGGCAACGGGTGGCGTCGAGTCTGTGGCTCACAACCGTCTGGCCAATCGTGTTAACAACGG
>CAJJAS010000121.1 GCA_905182245.1 gamma proteobacterium HTCC2207
GAAACTGACTCGGACGTAAATAAATTGTAAGTAGACATAATTTTTCCTTGTGGTGTAGCGTCTATAGGTTGAGTGCTTGTGGCACTCCTTTATAGGGCAGTATTCCCGGCACTAAACTGTCGCAACTGAATGCGAAAACCATTGCGCTGAGTTAAATAGAGACTATTGCCCTCTAATAATCCAGCCATACTTGCCCAACGGGTTAGTTCTTCTGGCTCAAAGCCTAGCCATAGGTCACCGCAGCTATCTCTGACCCACTCTTGGTCATGAGCGCAGAGGTCGGTGATTAACAACACGCCATCCTTTTTCAAGAGGCTGGCGCAATCGGCAATAATATCTGCTGGTGTTGGGTTGTGATGCAATACCATATTCAGTGACAGGCAGTCTGCCTTTAGGCCCTGAGATTGAGCCACCGCAGTGTCACCAAGAATAAATTGAATATTACTTAAACCCTGTTGAGTTGCTCGGGACTCACATTGATCGAGCATCTCACGGGCGTTATCTAAAGCAATAACCTGGTCGAAGCGACTGGCAAGTTTGCCCAAAAATTGACCGTAGCCTGGCCCAACTTCAATGGCTGTGCCATTGGCAACCAGGCTGCTATCAAGAAAGCCCTCAACGCTGTCGCCATAGTCTGCCCAGCTGGCGATCAAATCTTGATTCTGTTCAAAGCGCGCTACATTGCGATTAAAAAACGCCACCGAAGCCGAGGCACGTTCACTGTTAATCTGTGTTAAGTGTTCTGCCAAGACCAGATCGAGTCGCGCATCATCAACCGTGTTGAACAGCACCTGCTGCAGTGCCTGTAAATCCACATCAGTGTTGCGTGGATTACGACGATAAAAAATGGTCGTGCCTTCGCGGCGTGTTGCCGCCAGCCCAGCATTGGCCAAAATCTTTAAATGATGGCTCATAGCCGACTGACGAATATCGAAAACCTGACACAACTCAAGCACACCGTAGGCATTTTGTTGCAACACCTTAAGGATCTGCATGCGCAATGGGTCACCCGCCGCCTTACACAGTGCAGTAATGGCGCTGATGTCAGGGTTTGAGGGCTGTTCTGCAACAGCGGAAATAGGGCTCAAGTCAGTCATGCCGCGGACTTTAACACAGCATAATCGCTATATCAAAATATTTTTATATATGCAGCGGGTCGAATGAAGTCGGGTTTCAAAAACATCCCTATAAAGGAGGGGCAAATAATGAATATCGGTTTACTGGAAAGGCCGTCTAGTGGACAATACTCGCTTCCCAAATTACCCGTTTCAGGAGTGACAATTCATGGCCTCACGTCGAGACCTTGCCAATGCAATTCGTGCCCTCAGTATGGATGCTGTTCAACAGGCTAACAGTGGACATCCCGGTGCCCCCATGGGCATGGCAGATATTGCCGAAGTTCTCTGGAACGACTATTTACGCCATAATCCGTCAGATCCAGACTGGGTCAACCGCGACCGTTTTGTGCTCTCCAATGGCCACGGCTCGATGCTACTGTATTCGCTACTGCACCTCTCAGGTTATGACTTACCCATAGAAGAAATTAAAAACTTCCGCCAACTTCACTCCAAAACCCCGGGCCATCCAGAATATGGCTATGCTCCCGGCGTAGAAACCACCACAGGCCCGTTGGGTCAGGGTATTGCTAACGCGATTGGTATGGCATTGGCAGAGAAAGTTCTTGCAGCGCAGTTCAATCGTCCCGGCCACGATATTGTTGATCACCAGACCTATACCTTCTTGGGTGATGGCTGTTTGATGGAAGGTATCTCCCACGAAGTCTGTTCATTGGCCGGCACCTTAAAGCTGGGCAAGCTCACCGCGTTTTACGATGACAATGGCATCTCCATTGATGGCGAAGTTGAAGGCTGGTTTAACGACGACACTCCAGCACGCTTTGAAGCCTACGGCTGGCATGTTATTGCCAACGTCGATGGTCATGACAGCGACGCTATTAAAGCAGCGATTGACGCGGCTCACGCCGAAACTGGCAAGCCAACCCTCATTTGCTGCAAAACCATCATTGGTTTTGGCTCACCGAACAAGCAGGGTAAAGAAGACTGTCACGGCGCGGCACTGGGTGTAGACGAAGTCGCCCTTACTCGTAAAGCCCTTGGCTGGACTCACGGACCCTTTGAAATTCCCGCCGATCATTACGCCGGCTGGAATGGCGTTGCCAAAGGTACCAGCGCACAAACAGCCTGGGCAGACCAGCTAGAAGAATATCGCGCAGCACATCCAGAGCTTGCAGAAGAATTTGAGCGTCGTACTCGTGGCGACCTCCCTGAAGACTTTAGCGCCAACGCTGATGCCTATATTCAGGAATGTCAGGACAAAATGGAGAAAATCGCCTCACGTAAGGCCTCTCAGAACTGTCTTAATGCCTTTGGCCCAATGTTGCCAGAACTGCTGGGTGGCTCTGCCGACCTGGCAGGTTCCAACTTAACTATCTGGTCTGGCTGCAAAGATATCAGTGGCGACAATGCCGACGGTAACTACATCTACTACGGTGTACGTGAATTTGGTATGAGCGCCATGATGAATGGTATCGCTCTGCACGGTGGCTTTATTAACTACGGCGCAACGTTCCTGATGTTTATGGAATACGCCCGCAATGCTGTGCGTATGGCCGCATTAATGAAGCAGCAAAGCATCTTTGTTTACACCCACGATTCCATTGGTCTTGGCGAAGATGGCCCAACTCACCAGCCTGTAGAGCAGCTGAGTGCATTGCGTGCCACGCCTAATCTACACACCTGGCGCCCCTGCGATACTGTTGAATCTGCGGTTAGCTGGAAGAGCGCAATTGAACGTCGCGACGGCCCAGCGGCCCTAGTGTTTAGTCGTCAGGGTCTCAAGCCAATGCCAAGAACGCCACAGCAGGTTGCGGATATTGGACGCGGCGGTTATGTCTTAAAAGACTGCGCTGCACCCCAGGCAATTTTGATTGCCACAGGCTCAGAAGTAGAGCTGGCTGTGAATGCGGCAGACGAACTTGCCGGTAAAGGCATTCAGGTCCGTGTCGTCTCAATGCCTTGCGCCGAGATCTTCTCAGCACAGGACGCCAACTACCGCGACTCAGTACTAACCCCAACTATTCGTGCGCGCGTAGCGGTTGAAGCATTACACGCCGATTACTGGTTCAAGTTTGTGGGTCTCGATGGCCGCGTAGTAGGCATGCGCACCTTCGGTGAATCCGCACCGGGCGACCAGCTACTAAAAGAGTTTGGCTTCACAGTCGACAATGTCGTTGCCAATGTTATGGAAGCCATCGGCTAATGATTCGCGTAGCCATCAATGGCTATGGCCGCATAGGCCGCTCAGTATTGCGAGCTCTGTATGAATCAGGGGCTCGCGAATGGGTGCAGGTTGTGGCTATTAACGAGCCTGCCGACAGTAAAACAATGGCTCATTTAACTCGATATGACTCAACTCATGGCAGGTTTCCTGGTACCGTAAGCGTAAGTGAAGATTCACTTACAATAAATGGCGATGATATTGCCATCGTGCATGAAAAAGACTTAAGCGCGCTACCCTGGGGCCAACATGGGGTCGATGTGGTACTGGAATGCAGTGGCACCTTTACCGATCGTGTTACCGCAGAGCAGCATATAAGCAGCGGCGCCAAGCGAGTGCTGTTTTCCCAGCCCGCGGATCCAAGCGTTGATGCCACTATTGTTTATGGTATTAACCACGGCATTCTAACGGGCAATGAAACGATTGTTTCTAGTGCCGCCTGCTCCACTAACTGCGTAGTTCCCGTGATTAAGGTACTTAACGATGCCTTCGGCGTAGATGGGGGTGTTATTACCACCATTCACTCGGCGATGAACGACCAGCCAGTGATCGACGCCTACCATCACACCGATCTGCGCAAAACGCGCGCGGCCATGCAGTCCATTATTCCTGTGGATACCGGCCTGGCTTTAGGCATAGATCGTATTCTGCCAGAGCTCACCGGACGCTTTCAGGCGCAGGCCATGCGCGTGCCCACGGTCAATGTTTCAGCGATTGATCTATCGATTATGCTAAATGCCAATGTAGATACAGCCGCGGTTAATGCCGCCCTCGAAGCAGCAGCCAGTGGCCCGCTCGATGGCGTGCTAGGTTATACCGAAGAGCCGCTAGACTCCTGCGACTTCAACCATGATCCCCGCAGCGGAATAGTTGACGCAAGCCAAACTAGAGTCAGTCAACAAAAATTAGTTAAAGTGTTAATTTGGTTCGATAACGAATGGGGTTACGCGAATAGAATGCTCGACACCTTAT
>CAJJAS010000122.1 GCA_905182245.1 gamma proteobacterium HTCC2207
TGGAAGAGCAATGTCTGCGTTTCCATGAGACCGAGCGGGCAGTGAATACCGCCAGCTCAGAACAGGTGCGCCAGCCCATCTATAAATCTGCGGTGGCCTATTGGAAGCATTTTGAAAAAGACCTGCAGCCTCTCAAAGATGCGCTGGGCGATCTGGCCACAGACTAAAACTTATTTAGTCTGCCCGATAAATTTCATGGCCATCAAACCAGGTTGCGATTACCTGAGTCTCAGAAATCTCTGTTGTATTGCCCTCTGTCTCTAGGGCTAGTAGGTCATGATTTAAAATCACAAAGTCCGCCTTTTTACCCACTTCCAATGAGCCCGTCAGATGATCCTGGCGCAGGGCCATGGCGCCATTAATAGTGTAGGCATCCAAGGCGTCTCGCACTGAAATACGCTGTTCGGGATTATAGATATGCCCGGTGCGGTCATTATGTCGGGTCACCGCTTTTTCAAGATTAAAAAATGGTCTCGGATCACGGGTATCAACCGGTGCATCACTGCCTGCGGTTGGCTTACCACCGGCGGCCAAAATAGACGCAACCGGATAGCTGTTTTGGTAGGCATAACCGTTTGGATTAAACAGGTCATCCTCAGACATTATTGGATCAATAAACGGTGACACGGTCATCAGGTAGTCGATGTCGGGTTCGATCCAGGCATAGGTAAAGGCGGGAAATACATTTAACGCTGCAAACCGTTCTATGTCATCTGGGTGCACCAGCTGAGCATGTGCAATGGCAACGGTTGCCTGTGAATCTGGGCTGGCGATCTGAGCGGCCTCAAAGGCATTTAGGGCAACTCGCACGGCGCGATCACCAATGGCATGGCTATGCACATTAATGCCGGCGGCATAAAGGGCCAATGTGTAGTTATGAATAAAGGCCTGTTCCTTTTCCAAAATGCCCTTGCTCTTTACACAATGTGCGGCCGGAATATTGGTTTGCGGGGCGGCACAGTCTGAAGAATCTGGATCCACATAGCCTGTGACTGAGACGCGCCCGGTGTCGGCATCTGTCGAAAACTGTGGCTGTAGGTAGTAGTTGAGCACCGCGGCATTAGGTAAGGTAGGTGGGTTAGAATAGGGGTCTCCTTCGATAACACCGTCGACGAAAACCTTTGCGGTATCAATTTTTAGATTCTCAATATCGCGATATTTTTTCTGTACCGCCTGTAGTTCAGTTACTAGCTTATCGACATCAATGGCTTGATCTGGCTGTGGCCGATAGTCCTCGAACTCAGCAAAAAATGCAGCAGTCATGCGCCAGGTCAGGGGTGACTGTTGAGCCATTGTGGCAAAGCTGTCGATTTCTTTTGTCGTTAGTGCGGCATCTAATACCGAGGTAATACCCAGAGAGGCGAGTCGCTGGCCAATTCTCTGATAGAGACTTAGATCGATTTCGGGATAGCCCCAAAGATTGGGCACATTAACCAACTTGCGGGCGTCTTCGTTCAGTCCGCCGCTGGGTTCACCGCTGGCATCTGTGGCAACTAGCTCCCTGTACTTGGCAAATTGATTAGCCAATGTGGCGGCGCTTAAGCCAATCTGCACGCCGTTTTTATCGGTGGCCAGACGCAGGGCATAACTATTGGCCGCGCCATGGTGGCCATCATTGCCCAACAAAACGATAGGATGTTCGGTGGAAACCGCATCCAGTGCCGCGCGCAAGGTGGGCAGCCTCTGTGAGGGTTCGTTGCCCCAGGTGAAAGACCATTGATTGACCAGCAACCATTCGCCAGGAGGTATGTCAGCGGTACATGTTTTCAGACGGGGTACTAACTCCTCAAGGGAGAAAGGTAGGCTGGCCAGATCACAGCCGTCGGTTTGAACAATCCCGGGCAGGTGCACATGCACGTCGTGGAGGCCGGGAATAATCATCTTTCCCTGCAACTCGGTTACCTCTGTTTTTGGGCCGATAAAACCTGCGGCAGACTCATCGCTGCCAATATAAACAACTCTGTCATCGCGAATCGCAATAGCCGAGGCGACGGACTGACTGGCATCGGCGGTATAGATAACACCGCCTCTAAAGAGAGAGTCGGCGGGGGGAGTTTGCTGTTCAAAACAGCCAGTGAGGAAGAGGATTAAAAGCACAATTAGAGCATTCATCTGGACAACCGCATTGTTGTTTTAGAGGGTGTTGATACTACTCTACT
The DNA here is from genome assembly GCA_905182245.1 of gamma proteobacterium HTCC2207. Taxonomy (GTDB): domain Bacteria; phylum Pseudomonadota; class Gammaproteobacteria; order Pseudomonadales; family Porticoccaceae; genus HTCC2207. The sequence continues at coordinate 2,160 of CAJJAS010000122.1, forward strand.
ATTGGGCTGTCGAGTATTTCACCAAATACCCTCTAGGGGTAGCTGATTCAAGCTATGACTTTTTATTACTGCGCAAAATGAGATACTGTGGCCCAGAGACTAGCAAAAGAAGATAGCAGATGGCACAACCTCAAACACTTGATCAATTTTTGCAAGACAACCCGGATATCGAGATATTCGAAGTGATCTTACATGACCTCAATGGTATCCATCGTGGTAAATGGTTGCCTCGGGAACAGATAGCCAAGGTGTTTAATGGCGGTTATAAAATGCCGCAAAATACCTGTTCCCTCGATGCCTGGGGCCGTGACCTTGAAGAGTTAGTACAGGAGAGCGGCGATGCTGACGGTGTCTGCACTGCAGACCCTGAAACACTGGCCCGGGTGCCCTGGGCGGATAAGCCTTCGGCTCAGGTGATTGTTTCAATGGGCAGTTTTGGTGGTGATGAACCTTATGGGGGTGATCCGCGAATGGTGCTGCAATCTGTATTAGATCGCTACGCTAAGCTGGATCTGCGGCCTGTGGTTGCAAGTGAAATGGAGTTTCATCTATTTGAGCTAGACCGCGACAAATTCGGCGAGCCTCAGCATAGTCAGCGAGCTCTAAATGGTTCACCGGCTCTGGGAGGTCAGACCTATGGTATGGACATCATGCGCGAGACGGCCCCCTTAATGGATGCCATTACTGAGGCCGCAAAACTTCAAAACTTACCTGTCGACACATTGATTACCGAATTTGGTCCCTCTCAGTTTGAGATCAATCTCAATCATCAAGACTGCGCCATGCGTGCCTGCGATCAGGGCAGTATGTTAAAGCGTGCAATTCGCAACGTGGCGCGAAGCCATAACAAAGTTGCATCGTTTATGGCCAAACCTTTTGCCGAGCAGGTGGGCAATGGTATGCATATTCATTTCAGCCTGATTGATGCCGATGGCCAGAATGTCTTTGATAATGGTACGGATGCAGGCTCCGAACTATTGGGCCATGCAGTAGCAGGATGTCTGGCAACCATGGCGGACAGCATGGCGATTTTTGCTCCCAACATTAATTCTTACCGACGTATGGTCCCTGGCTGCTATGCCCCATTAGCCCCTAATTGGGGTTACGAAAACCGCACCACGGCTATTCGTATTCCGGGTGGGGATAACCGCGCTATAAGAATTGAACATCGCGTTGCTGGCGCTGATGCCAATGTGTATCTAACAGTTGCTGCTATGTTGGCTGGTGCGCTTTACGGGATTGAAAATAAAATGGCTGCGCCACAAGCCGTGGTAGGTGATGCTGGCGATGTTAAAGCAGAACTGCCACATTTTTGGCAGGATGCACTGGAGGCTTTTGAGCAGTCAGATTTTATCGGCGAGTATCTTGGCGCGGAGTTACAGAAAACTTTCGTGCTCAGCAAGCGTAAAGAGAAGCAGGAGTTTGATAGCCGCGTGACTCTTCTGGAATACGACGCTTATTTGTAAAGCGCTGTCTATAAGAGGCTGATGTTAAGCGCTAATATTAAGAGCTAACATTAAGAGCGTCTCTTAACGGATTAGAGTTTTCTCTTTAATAACAGGCTGTTAATTCTGTTTTCAGCCAGCTTTACCTGCGCCGAGGCCATCTTTGAAGTGTTAGCGAAGGGGCCTACTAGCACGCGATGCATGGTGCCTGTGTCCAAGCTGAAAGTTTCGATTTCAGCAGACAGATTTAGCAGTAGCAACTGAACCTTGAGGCCCTCGGCATCTCGAGGATTTCTAAATGAACCTACCTGCAGCAGGTAGGCATAATCTTTCTCAGGCTTACTTTCACTGTTGGTAAATTGACCGCTATCAGGAACAATAATCTCTGAGTCTTTAAGCAGGGTATAAAAATCGAACTTAAGAGCTGACAGCTTAGATTCTTCTGTGGACTCGACGGGAGAGTTGGGATCTTCGAGTTTTGGCTCAAGCATAATAGGCACAAAATACATACAGAGCGCCCCGATAATCAACCCTGAGAAAAAGGCAGGTCTTGATGATTTTACTTCGGTAGCTTTTTGCTTGGGGTAGCGGGTTGCAGATTTTTTTGTGTAGTCTTGCGCCATAAAACATAGTCCTGAGTAGTTCTGGAATTGTAGGCCAATGAATCAGTCAGCTAAAGGTTTTATTGATTGGGAAGCGATTTTTATCGCTTAAAGCTCCTGAGGATCCACATCAATTGACCAGCGTACCCGCCGAGAGTCCTTGTGATTCTCAAGCTGAATAGCCACAGCCGAGAGTAGGTTCTGCAATGCCCCGCGCTGATCAGCTTCCACCTGCAACAGATACCTGAAGCGGCCCGCACGTTTTTCCATGATGGCAGGCAATGGGCCCAGATAGCTTAGCTCGGGAGTGGCGGGCACTAGGCTCTCGGCTATCTTGCGCGCTAGGCGCAAAAAGGCCTCGGCCTCGTCGGCGCGATTGGACTCTGCACGGATAACCGCCAAATGCCTAAAGGGTGGTAACTGGGTTAACTGCCGCTGAGGTATTAACTGTTCGGCAAAATAACCATAGCCACGAGTGATGAGCATTTCGAGTAGGGGATGATCTGGTTGATGGGTCTGGACAAAAACGCGGCCCGGCGCATCACCCCGGCCACTGCGACCGGCGACTTGGGTCAATAACTGGCCCATACGTTCATGGCCACGGAAGTCTGGACTAAACAGCCCACTGTCTGCATCCAGCACGGCCACTAGGGTGACATTCTCAAAATGATGGCCCTTGGCCAGCATCTGGGTGCCAATCAAAATACAGGGCTGCCCGCTGTCTGCGGTATCAAACACCTCTTGCATGGCACCCTTTTTACGGGTGCTATCGCGATCGACTCGCAGTACTTTTGTGTCGGGAAAGCAGCGTTGCAAAAATGCCTCGCTACGTTCGGTACCTTCGCCGGCAGCCACTAGTTGGCGGCTTAGACAGCTGGGACATTGCTGGGGAATACGTTGCTGGTAGTCGCAATGGTGGCAGATTAGTCGACTGCGCGCACGGTGTACGGTAAGTCGTGAATCGCAGCTTTTACATTCAGCCGTCCAACCACATTGATGGCAGAGCATGGCCGGGGCATAACCGCGGCGGTTAAGAAAGACCAACACCTGATGATTATTTTTAAGGGTGTCACCAATGGTCGCCAATGTAGTGGCGGCAATACCGGAGTCGCTGCGCTCTGTCTTTAGGTCGATCACTTTCCAATCGGGCTGCACGGCATTGCCCGCTCTGGTGCTGAGAATCAGATGCTGATAGCGATCCTTATGACAATTATTCAATGACTCCAAAGAGGGTGTTGCCGAGCCGAGAATAATCGGAATATTTTCTTGCTGAGCTCGAATGACGGCGAGATCTCGGGCTGAATATCTGAAGCCTTCCTGCTGCTTATACGACTGATCATGTTCTTCATCGAGAATAATTAACCCGGGTGCTTGCAGGGGTGTGAATATCGCCGAACGAGTGCCCATGATGATTTTTGCGGTGCCGTCTCGCGCCTGCATCCAGGCACTTAACCGTTGTTTATCGGTGAGCCCCGAGTGCAGGGTTACGATGGGAACATTAAAGCGATCACGAAAGCGTTTCTCGGTTTGTGGGGTAAGGCTAATCTCGGGGATTAACACCAGAGCCTGGCGTCCATAGCGCAATACTTTTTCGATAGATTGCAGGTAAACCTCAGTTTTTCCGCTGCCAGTAATACCATCGAGCAGAGAACAGTTAAAGCTGTGCAGATCAATAGCATCCATCGCTGCCTGCTGAGAGGAATACAGATTGAGTGGGTTTTGCTTAAGTAATTTTTCAAGGGCTATGGCCGGTGGCGCCTGAAATATCGGTTCGATCAATGACTTCTGTTCTAGCTGCTTGAGAATGGCCCGGGAAAAGGTTTCAACCA
>CAJJAS010000123.1 GCA_905182245.1 gamma proteobacterium HTCC2207
TTCTTTGCCGTGACGAAGACATCCACTGGTTTTATCAGCATGGCGCCAGCCACATCTTTCCCGACTACTGGCAGCAGTATATGCAGATCATTCCCGAGGCCGAACGGGGCGATATGCTCTCGGCTTACTATTCTCGACTTACCGGCGATAATGAAATTGAGCGCATGTCTGCCGCCAAAGCATGGTCTGTGTGGGAGGGTCGCTGTGCCACACTGCGTGCTAACGATGCCCTGGTGGATCACTTTGCCAACCCTCATATGGCCATGGCCATGGCGCGTATCGAAGCCCATTTCTTTGTTAACAAAGCCTTTCTCGAACCCAACCAGATAATCAATAATGCCCGCCGGTTAAAAGATATCCCGGGGACTATCGTCCATGGTCGCTACGATATGGTGTGTCCTGTTAATCAGGCCTTTGCTCTGAGCAATGCCTGGCCAGAAGCGAAATTAAAGATTATCGCCGATGCTGGTCACTCCTCTAGCGAGCCAGGCACCACAGACGCCCTGTTATGCGCCACTGAGCAACTTGCTCATCAGATAAGTACCGCGGGCCACTAATATGCTAGGTTTGATTCAGCGCGTTTCTAGCGCCTCAGTAGCGATCGACAATCAGGTTAATGGCAAGATTGATCAGGGCTTAGTGCTACTGCTGGGCATTCAAAAAGACGATGATCAGAGCAAAGCCGATCAATTATTAAAGAAGGTAGTCAGTTACAGAATATTTGCTGATGCCGCTGGCAAAATGAACCTGTCTCTAAATGATGTCGGCGGCAGTCTTCTGGTGATTTCGCAGTTCACCCTAGCCGCAGATACCAGCAAGGGATTACGACCGGGATTTTCAACCGCCGCGCCCCCTGAACAAGCCAGAGCACTCTACGATTATTTTTTAGCGCAGGCGCAGGCCAATTACGCCCCAGACGTCAATATAGAAAGTGGAATCTTTGGCGCCAACATGCAGGTCAGCCTGTGTAATGACGGCCCAGTGACCTTTGTGCTGAGAAGTTAGCGCGCCGCCAAACGTTCTGTTAATAAGCCATGAAATCCTTCAAAGCCACCATTGCTCATGATCACAACATGGGACTCTTCCGTTGCAGCACCGATCACTAACTCCAGTAGCTGATCAATATCTGCAGTGGCAGTAGCTGGCACTGAACAGTCACTGGCAACGGCATCAATATCCCAGTCAATCGCGGGATTTTGATACCAGTAAACTTGATCGGCACGGTTTACCGAGGCACTGAGAGTTTCTTTATGAATCCCCAACTTCATGGTCGCCGAGCGCGGTTCAATCACCGCAATAATCTTGGCCTGCCCGACCTTGGCCCGCAGACCTTCGAGAGTGGTTTTAATCGCGGTTGGATGATGAGCAAAGTCATCATAGACAGTCACGCCTCGATCCTGATAAATCACTTCCATGCGGCGCTTAACGCCAACAAATTCACTCAGGCCAATAGCAGATTGTTCAAGACTAACGCCGACCTGGTGGGCGGCAATAATCGCCGACAATCCATTTAACACATTATGCAGACCGCTCTGCTGCCAGTTTACATGGGCAACCTCAACGCCATGAATTACCTCAAAGCTGGAGCCATCTTCAGCCATTAATCGATACTGCCAGTCCGATGACTCAGACCCAAATGCCTGCTGCGCACTCCAGCAACCCATCTCAATTACCTTGGCAATATTGGTATCGGCTGCCGGATAAATAACTGTGCCGGTACTGGGTATGGTGCGCACCGCATGGTGGAATTGTTTTTGAATCGCCGCCAGGTCTTCAAAAATATCGGCGTGATCAAATTCCAGATTATTAATAATTAATGTGTTGCTAAAGTAATGCACAAACTTTGAGCGCTTATCAAAAAAGGCGCTGTCATATTCATCCGCCTCCACCACGAAGTAATCGCTGTCGCTCAGTCGCGCAGAGACACCAAAGTCTTGGGGGACACCGCCAATCAAAAATCCAGGGTTGAGTCCGGCAGCATCAAGAATTTTGGCCAACATGCTGCTCGTGGAGGTTTTACCATGGGTCCCTGCAACTGACAGCACATGCTTGTTTCGCAAAAGATTTTCGCCCAGCCACTGGGGGCCGGAAATGTACGGAAGCTGCTGGTCAAGCATATACTCAACACAGGGGTTACCCCGAGACAGTGCATTACCCACCACAATTAAATCTGGCGCTGGCTGCAGCTGCTGAGGATCAAAGCCTTGAGTTAGACTAATGCCCGCCTGCTCAAGCTGGGTACTCATGGGCGGGTAAACATTGGCATCACAACCGGACACCTGATGCCCCGCAGACTTGGCTAATTGGGCAAGGCTGCCCATAAACGTGCCACAGATACCGAGAATATGAATGCGCATATGCATGGATTTCCTTTTAATTGCGAATAGATTAGTTCACACCTGTTTACCGGAGATTATCGCCAATATAAACTAGACTTAACAGGTAAAAAGCATATCGAGGATCTTAGGCATATCATGAGTATCCCATTTTTAGGGTCTCTCGCCATACTGTTCGCAGTTTTCGCTCTCTCTGCCTGTGGTGGTGGCGGTGGCAGCAGCCCATCTGCCAACACTCCCACAGTGTCGCCGCCTAACTCGTCTTCAATCTCAGTACCTACGACGCCTCTCATAACCAACCAAGTTGAACCCGGCCCACCCTACGCAAGCTTCGCTGCTCAGGACGAGGACCCAGATAATTTTTCGAGTCTGGTCGCCAGCGCAGAAACCGAAGAATATAGCGGCATGGGCGGATTGGCACTAATTAATGCCTCGAGCGCCTACGCCAGAGGGGCAACCGGTGAGGGCGTGAGCGTCGGCGTTATTGATTCTGGCGTCTACGAAGAACACTTTGAGTTCGCCACTGCCTCGGGAGACAAAGTCGAATACGCCGGCTCAAATTACAGTACTAGCAGCCCGCGTACCGACAGTGCAGTTAAGCATGGCACCCAGGTTGCCGGCGTTATCGCCGCCAATAAAAATGGTGACATAGGCACCGGCTTTAAGATGCATGGCGTAGCCTATAACGCAGATATTGTCGCCTATGAAATTCCCCTGGGGTCGGGTGCTGGTCCCTACAAGCCTCTGGATGAAACTACCGTCGGCTTCAACGATGACAACTACTTCGCCAACCTCTTTAATGAAATGACCAGCCAGGTTGATATCATTAATATGAGTTTCGGTTTTTCTGGGGTGGTGACGTCCTACAGTGCAGCCTCTATCGAAAATGCGTTTGGCACTATGGTTGATGCCCTGCGCCAGCAGAATACCCCTCGAGGTAATCGCGCCCTCTTTGTAATTTCTACAGGCAATGCCTGGGGCGATGTCGATGAATTTGATGTTGTAGTCGATGCTACCAGCCCCGAAGTTCTGCCGGGCATACCCTATTTATTTCCTGAACTACAGGACCATATGCTGGCCGTCGCGGCGGTGGATAGCTCAGGTAAGATTGCTTTTTATTCCAATCATTGTGGCGTAGCCGCAGACTTTTGCCTGGTCGCACCAGGTGGCGGCGATGCCAATAACGATGGTACCTATGACGACGATGAAGTGATCTGGGCAGCGACCTCACCCCCAGAAGATGCCGAGGAGGGGCGCGACTATTATGGGGATGCCATAGGCACATCCTTCGCAGCGCCTGTTGTTAGTGGCTCACTGGCGTTACTCAAAGAACTGTTTCCCAGCGTCGGCAATTATGAACTAGCTAATCGCCTGCTAGTCGCGGCCAATAAAGAAGGTATTTATGCGGATAGCAGCATCTATGGTCAGGGATTATTGAATTTA
>CAJJAS010000124.1 GCA_905182245.1 gamma proteobacterium HTCC2207
TCCTTACTGCGCTTGGAAGCGGTGGATTCCTTGTGGTTGCTTCATGTTTATACCTCTACCTTAGTCCAAAACTCCCATCAGTCGAGGAACTAAAGGAGATCGAGTTACAGATTCCACTGCGAATTCATTCACAAGATTTGAAAGTTATTGCTGAATTCGGCGAAAAGAAGCGTTCGCCCGTCAGTTTTGAGGAAATCCCTCAGAACATGATCGACGCCTTCTTAGCGGCCGAAGACGACAGTTTCTTCGAACACAAAGGCATTGTTATCTCAGGTCTGGCAAGAGCAGCCGTCGAACTGGTGACGACCGGATCGATTCGTAGTGGCGGCAGTACCATCACCATGCAGGTAGCACGCAATTTCTTCTTGAGTAAACGTCAGGAGTTCACTCGCAAGTTTAACGAGATTTTGCTCGCCTTTAGAATTGAAGAAGAACTTTCGAAGCAAGAAATTCTTTCGCTCTATACCAATAAAATATACATGGGTAACAGAGCCTATGGCGTGGGCGCCGCGGCACAGGTTTACTATGGCAAAACCCTCGATGAGTTGAGCCTAGCCGAAGTCGCCACCATCGCTGGTTTACCCAAGGCGCCATCCCGCTATAACCCGCTAGCTAATTCAGAGCGGGCCATGCAGCGAAGAAACTGGATTCTGGGTCGTATGCTATCCCTTGGCAATATTACTGAGTTGGAATATCAGGCTGCAATCGCCGAACTAGACAATGCTTCTTACCATGGCTCTGTGTCAGAGATAGACGCCTCCTATGTCGCCGAGATGGTTCGCCAAGAAGTGATCAGTAAGTTTGGCCTCAGAGCCTACACCGAAGGTTACACCGCTATTACTACCCTAGATTCTGCTATGCAATCCCACGCGGTTAAAGCCTTGCAGGCGGGAATAATGGCCTACGATCGACGCCACGGCTATCGTGGTGTAGAGCAGTCAGGGCTTGAAGAGGACAGCTGGGCGGAAGTCCTCAGGAAAACCCGAGTGTATGGCGGCCTGGAGCCCGCTATAATCACTGAGGTTGCCGAGGATCATTTGCAGTTACTCAGCAAAGATGGCCTGCAATTATCATTAAACTGGGCAGATGGCCTGGAAGACCTTAGAACTTATAGAACCGTGAACGCCCGCAGCGCACCCATTGCATCTGCTGGTGACCTATTTACTGTCGGCGACTTGATTCGTATTCACCGTCATTCAGAGGATCGAGTCAGCCTTGCACAGCTACCAGAAGCCCAGGCGGCCATGGTTTCCCTGGCCCCTAGCAATGGTGGCATAAGAGCCCTAGTGGGCGGGTTTGATTATAGGCAGAGCCGGTTTAACCGAATTACTCAGGCCACACGCCAACCTGGGTCTAACTTTAAACCCTTTGTTTACACAACTGCTCTAAGTAGTGGCTTTACCGCTGCCTCTATTATTAACGACGCTCCCGTCGTGTTTGACGACAGTAAATTGGAAGATACCTGGCGACCAGAGAACGATGGCGGCAAGTTTTATGGCCCTACCCGACTCCGTGAAGCCCTGTATCGTTCGCGTAACCTAGTATCTATTCGCTTACTGCGACGCATGGGTATAGACCGCACATTAGAGGGTCTGCAGGCTTTTGGCTTCAATACCAGCGATATGCCTCTCGACCTCTCACTGGCACTTGGCAGTCATGCATTAACCCCGTTGGAGATAGCCGCCGGTTACGCCGTGTTTGCCAATGGCGGATACAAAATCACACCGCATATTCTCGACAAAGTGATTGACCGCAATGGCGCTATTATTTATCAGGCGAGCCCAGCGACCGTGTGTAATCCCTGCGAAGAAACCGTTGCCAACGATGTCGTGGATGCGATTGATTTTCAGCTCGAAGAGCTTCTTAACAGTCTGGCTCAGGAATCCCTGCCCGATAATGAGAAAGAGAGCTGGGCCGTCATCAAGCAGGCCTTACAGAACAGTAATAATGTGAGCATGGTTCCGGCCACAAGAGTGATTGACGAGCAGACTGCATTTTTAATTGATTCAATGCTTAAAGACGTTATTTTGCGCGGTACGGGTACCAAGGCTAAAAAACTTAACCGCACCGACTTGGCGGGTAAAACGGGTACCACCAATGGTCCGAGAGATGCCTGGTTCTCGGGCTATTCTCCAGATCTTGTCACCACCGCCTGGGTTGGCTTTGATAACAATGCCCTGATTGGCCGCAATGAATATGGCGGCTCTGCGGCGCTACCTATATGGATCGAATTTATGGGCGCAGCACTGGCCGGTAAACCGGACGTCAAACATCCCCAGCCCAATGGCATTGTTATGGTTAAAATTGATGCCAAAACGGGTAAGCGCGTTGGCCCCAATCAAACGGGTATCTTTGAATTTTTTAAAACCGATAATGTTCCAGAGCTTATCAATGCTGGTAGCATCGCCCCAGCCGACAATCAAAGTCCATTGCCAGAAGATCTGTTTTAACATGAGTCCAATAATCCCAGACTGGAATAACATAGACACCGTGCTGCTCGATATGGATGGCACCCTGTTAGACCTGCATTTTGATAGCTTCTTCTGGCTTCATCACCTACCCAGGCGTTACAGCGAACAGCATGGTGTAGATGTGGATGAGGCGCGCCTCGACATCAGGCAACGTATGGCGTCGATACAGGGAACCCTAGATTGGTATTGCACCGATTTCTGGTCCGGCCAACTCAATGTGGATATTGTTGAACTCAAGCGAGAGGTACTGCATCTCGTGGGCGAACGCCCCCAGGTACTAGAATTTTTAAAAGCGCTGGGCAACCAAGGTAAGCAACGTATTTTAATTACCAATGCTCACCGTGACAGTGTTGATATCAAATTTTCAGTGACCGCTATCGAACCGCATCTCGATCTGGTAATTTCATCTCACGACTACGGCTACCCAAAAGAAAATCAGCTCTTTTGGCAGCAGCTCCAAGAAAACATGCCCTTTGATCCCGCCAGAACATTATTTATCGACGATTCAGAGCCGGTGCTTCGCTCTGCTGAAAAGTATGGCATTGCCCATTTACTCTGTATCGACCAACCTGACAGCCAACAGCAGGCACGGCTATCGTCTGGCTTTCAGTCCCTTGCGGATTTTCAACAGATTCTCAACCTCAAGGACAGTCTCTAAATTATGGACAAGGTACGCATCGATAAATGGCTCTGGGCGGCACGGTTTTATAAAACCCGGTCTCTGGCCAAATCGGCGATCGAGGGCGGCAAGGTCCATATTGACGGGCAAAAATCAAAGCCGAGCCGCATGCTTGAGTTAGGTTTGATATTACATATTCGTCAGGGAGATACCAGCAAGACGGTTGAAGTGATGGGGCTGTCAGAACATCGTCGTGGCGCGCCAGAAGCAGAGCTGCTCTATCGAGAATCCCAGGAGAGTATCGAGCTGCGCGAAAAGACATCTGCCGAACGCAGCGCCTTCTATGGCTCGACCCCTGCCTCTGTGCGTCCCAACAAAAAACAGCGCCGCCAAATTCATCGGTTTGTAAATATCAATGATACGGACCAGTAGTGAATAAAGGGCGCTTGATAAATAATGCCTAATAAATAATGTCTGACAAATAGTACCTAGTAATAAGTACCGACTTCCACCCCTCTAATAAAAATACCTGAAGCCATTAATATTTATGGGTTAATCAAGCTTTAGTCTCACAGAATAAGTACAATGCCGCCTATGAAAAATCACGATACATTACAGCGCTTCCTCTTTGACGGTACCGATATTCGCGGCGATATAGTGACCCTCGAATCTAGCTATCAAAACGTTGTCAGCCGACAAAACTACCCACCATTAGTGGCACAGCTATACGGTGAGTTTCTGGCCGCTGCAAGCTTGCTTAGCGCCTCGCTTAAATTTCCCGGCATTATTTCCATTCAGGTACGTGGCGATGGCCCCCTGTCTACCATAATGGCCGAATGTACCGCAGGCACTAAATTGCGCGGCATTGTCCAAGGAGATTTAGAGGCTGCCGAAGAGCAGATCACATTGCAGGGCATGCTTGGCAAAGGCACTCTGGCCATTACTATTGAGCCTGAGGGTGGTGAGCGTTATCAGGGCATAGTCCCCATGGATGCCGGTAATCTTAGTCAGTGTTTAGAATTTTATTTTCAACAGTCCGAACAGCTGTCGACCAAGATTAAATTGAGCGCAAGCCCCGAACTCGCTGCAGGTATTCTGATTCAACAGCTGCCCAGCACCGGTGACATTGAAAAAAACATCACTGACTGGGAACATGTGTCGACCCTACTCGACACCGTAAAGACCGAAGAGCAGCTCAGCCTCTCTCATAATGACCAGTTATATTTACTATTCCACGAAGAAGAAGTTCGCCTCTTTGATCCTATCGCCATGAAGTTTTTTTGCAGTTGCTCGAAGCAGAGAACAGAGAGTGCCCTAACCAATTTGGGTATCACTGAGATGCGCGAGATTATTGCAGAGCAAGGATTGGTGCTTATTACCTGTCAGTTCTGCGATGAAGAATATCGTTTTGACGAAAATTATATTGAAGCGCTTTTCAGCGGCCCCCAGGCAACACTGCACTAAACCCCGGTCACAATAGCCTTCCAGTCACCTCACAATAGTCTCGCAAAAGACCGCACATAGATGAGGTCAGACGTCTCAGAATCTGGCATAATCCCCGATCCGGGATCAGAGGATCCCAGTTACTTATTTTCGTTCACTTTGGGAAGAGAGGAAGAGAATGGCCGAGGCACCAATTCACACAGATTTGGGCTCTAGCGAGCTTACAGATATTGCAATACAACGAGGCGAGGGCCGCCTAAGTAGTACCGGCGCCTTTCTAGCTGTCACTGGTCGCCGTAGCGGCCGCTCACCTGGCGATAGATTTATTGTTGATGAACCCAGTTCATCGAGTTCTATTGACTGGGGTTCAGTCAACCGTCCTATTGGCGAAGATATTTTTAATGCTCTCTGGGAGCGCGTTGATCATTATCTTGCCGATAAAGAGCGCTTTGTTTCAAACCTTCACGTAGGCCAAGACGCGACCCATTACATTCCGGTTAACGTCACTACTGAAACTGCTTGGCACGGTCTGTTCGCACACAATATGTTTATTCGTGCCGACAACTATAACCATGGTGAAAAAGGCGAGTGGAAAATTCTTCATGCAGCCAACTTTGTCTGTGACCCTGAGCGCGATGGTACCAACAGTGATGGCGTAGTCATTATTAACTTTGCCCAGCGCAAAGTACTTTTGGCTGGCATGCGTTACGCCGGCGAAATGAAGAAAGCTATGTTCTCGGTACAGAACTATTTGCTACCAGGCAATGACGTTATGTCTATGCACTGTGCAGCCAATGTCGGCGACGACGGAGATACCGCACTATTCTTTGGTCTTTCCGGCACTGGTAAAACCACCCTTTCAGCTGACCCAGATCGTTTCTTGATCGGTGATGACGAGCATGGTTGGGGCAAGGGCACGGTCTTTAATTTAGAAGGCGGCTGTTACGCTAAGACCATCGACCTGAGTCAGAAGAATGAGCCTGTTATCTGGGATGCCATTAAGTCGGGCGCTATTATTGAGAATGTCGTGATCGATGAAGAGACTCTGGTCGCCGATTACTGCGATACCTCATTATCTGAAAATGGTCGCTGCAGCTATCCTTTAGAACATGTTGAAAAACGCTGCATCGAAAACGAAGCTGGCGAACCTAAGAATATTATCTTTTTGACCTGCGATGTTACTGGCGTATTACCGCCCGTTTCACTGCTGTCAAAAGAAGCCGCGGCCTATCACTTTTTAAGTGGTTACACAGCTCGCGTTGGCTCTACTGAGATGGGCGGCGAAGCCGGCATTCACCCAACCTTCTCAACCTGCTTTGGTGCGCCGTTTATGCCGCGCCCCGCTGCAGTCTATGCGGAGCTACTGATGCGCCGTATCGAAGAGTTTGGTTCTAAGGTGTATCTGGTTAATACCGGTTGGACTGGTGGTTCAGGTGGCTCTAAAGGAACGGGTAGCCGCTTCCCTATTCCGGTAACCCGTGCAGTGGTGACTGCTATCACTAATGGGTCATTAGAAAATTGTGCTACTGAGCATCTAGATCTGCTTAACCTAGATATCCCCACAGAAATCGCCGGTGTTGATAAGTCTTACCTCAACCCACGTAATAACTGGGATGACAGTGCCAAATACGATGAGCAGGCGACTAATCTAGCCGAGCTTTTCGTGAAGAACATTGTCAGCTTTGCACCCTCACAGGACGTGATCAATGCAGGGCCAAAGCTCTAGAGATAAAGAGCTCTAGAGATTAAAGGCTTTTACAGCAGGC
>CAJJAS010000125.1 GCA_905182245.1 gamma proteobacterium HTCC2207
AGGTCGCATCCATAGAGTTCAAAGCTGGAACTAGCCGGCTCGATAAAACATTGAGTCGGTCTTGGCCTCGGCAATGGTTTGATGAAGTTCAACGGCCTGTTCTTCGTTGCCCTTATCCACCTGATACTCTTCAGGCACGATACCCAGACGCTCGAATAGCTGCATATCGCTGTTGGCTTTAGGGTTGGGTGTGGTGAGCAATTTATCGCAGTAGAAAATGGAATTAGCACCGGCCATAAACGCCATGGCCTGCATCTGCTCGTTCATATCTTCGCGGCCTGCCGATAATCGCACATAGGATTTAGGCATCATTAATCGGGCTACGGCGATGGTGCGAACAAATTCAAAGGGGTCGAGATCGGCTTGATCGGCCATGGGAGTGCCAGCTACCTTGACCAGCATATTAATGGGCACAGATTCTGGGTGAACGGGCAGATTGGCCAGCTCCATTAATAAGCCGGCGCGGTCTGTTTGCTCTTCGCCCATACCCACAATACCGCCCGCACAGACTTTCATGCCGGAGTTACGCACATTGGATAGGGTATTTAAACGGTCTTGGTAGGTTCTGGTAGTGATCACTTCGCCATAAAATTCTTTTGAGGTATCCAGATTATGGTTGTAGTAATCGAGGCCCGCGCTGGCCAAATTATCGGCCTGACCTTCACTGAGCATACCTAATGTCATGCAGGTTTCCATGCCCAGAGCCTTCACTTCACGGATCATCTCGGCCACGGCAGGAATATCGCGATCATGGGGGGAACGCCAGGCTGCACCCATACAGAATCGACTGGAGCCACTAGCTTTGGCGATTTTGGCCGCTTCGATAACCTGCTCAATCTGCAGCAGTTTCTCTTTTTCTAAACCGGTGTCGTAGCGGGCGCTTTGGGGGCAATATTTGCAGTCTTCTGGACAGGCGCCGGTTTTAATCGACAGCAGCGTACTAAGCTGCACCTGATTGGGATTGAAATACCGACGATGCATAACCTGAGCATCAAACATCAGGTCATTAAAGGGTTGGTTAAAAAGAGCTAAAACTTCTTCACGCTGCCAATTATTACGGACTGTCGATATTTCAGGGGCTGCCATTGCCATACTCCGGACATGATTTTAATCAGATACGGGTATGATAGGCTGGGGAATGTCACTGTCAACCTTAAATGAAGATTTTGGTTAACAGTGGTATAAAGTTGAAGGCAAAAACCAGAGCAAACTACTTTCGCTGGGTAAGTCTCATGACTCTGCCAAGGTCTTTTTTCGAGCTTTTAAACCACTGCTTCCAAGACAGGCGGTACACCCAATACATGCCGCGCCACCAGCCAGGAATAATAATTATCGGCACATTTTTTGCAACCTGGTTCAACGTCTCCGCCGCAAAATCTGCCGCTGGCATGGGTTTCAACTTAGCCCAGTAACGAGCAGCTTTTTCCTGGGTGACGCCCTCGGGTAGACGTCCATAAACACCACCCGTTAGCAGTGGCGTATCGATAGCACCGGGACAGATGGCGCTAACTCTCACGCCCTTCATCTCAGCTTCAACACGCAGTGCCTGAGACAGACCAGAAACCGCAAACTTGGTGGTGGTGTAGGCAATCTGGCTCGAGGCTGGCACTAAGCCAGCCATAGAAGCGGTATTCACAATATGCCCAAAACCCTGAGCAACCATCAGTCGATAGCAGGCCTGCACACCATTGGTAACACCGCGCAGATTAACGTCGATCATGGTATTCCAATCACCGACCTCGTAGTCGTCAACAAAACCACCAATACTGATACCGGCATTGTTAAACATATAATCAAGCCGACCAGTCTCAGCCACAGTTTCGTCGACCACGGCCTGAAAGGTCTGGTAATCGCTGACATCTAATTCCCGCGCCCAGGCCTTGCCATTGTTGGCAACAATCTCAGCAGCGGTCTCTTCGGCCAGTGTAATTTGTCGGTCAGTTAGTACGACTGTGCAGCCGCGATTAGCGAGTTCGATAGCAAGGGCTTTACCAATACCGGTAGCAGCACCGGTGATAATCGCCGTGGCGTCTTGATAGATTCTTATTGTCATTATTATTTTTGATCTCAAGATTTTTTGAAGTGGGTCACTTCCAAGCTAACCCATTACGTGGGGATATGGTCCGCCATAAACTGATGCACAGCATCCTTATCATTGGCCAGTACCGTAAAGCGCTCTTCTCTCTCGAAAAGGTCAGCCATATGGGGTGGCAACTCAGGATCATGGGGATAACCGGCCTTTTTAACCGCATCGGGAAACTTGGCCGGATGTGCTGTGGCCAAGGTTACCATTGGGGTTTCGAGGTTACGGCGACATTGACGCGCCGCTTCTAGGCCAATGGCTGTATGGGGATCGAGCAGATAGTCGCAGTCGCGATTAACGTCGCTAATAATTTTAAGCATGCCTTCGTCATCACAGCGGTAGCTAGAAAATAACTTACGGGCTTCTACCAGAGCGGTATCGCTGAGATTCATATGACCCGCTTTCGCATCTTTCATTAGCCCAGCAATCGCATCGCCGTCACGACCATAGAGGTCGAAAAGTAGGCGCTCGAAATTGCTGGAAATCATAATATCCATACTCGGCGCCAGGCTCTGTTCGAGGGGGCGAGTACTGTGATCATTCTCACTGATGCAGCGATGGAGAATATCGTTTTGATTGGTAGCAATCACCAGCTGTTCGATCGGCAGACCCATTTTGTGGGCCAGATAGCCGGCGAAAATATCACCAAAGTTACCGGTGGGCACCGAGAAAGACACCTTGCGTTCTGGGCCACCCAAAGAGAGCGACGCCCAAAAATAGTAGACGATCTGCGCCATAATGCGCGCCCAGTTAATCGAGTTAACTGCAACTAGCTGGCGGCCATCGGGTAAAAAGGATTGGTCGGCAAAGCTGTCTTTAACCATATTCTGGCAGTCATCAAAGTTACCTTCGAGGGCCAGATTGTGAATATTGTCGGCCATAACCGTGGTCATTTGGCGACGCTGTACGTCCGAAACCCGGTTGTGAGGATGCAGAATAAACATATCGACGTTCTTGCAATGACGACAGCCTTCAATCGCTGCAGAGCCTGTATCACCTGAGGTTGCGCCCATAATAACCACTTTTTGGTTGCGCTTTTCTAAGGTGTAATCGAGCAGGTTACCCAGAAACTGCAGGGCAAAATCTTTAAAGGCCAGCGTTGGGCCGTGAAACAGTTCCAAAATCCACTCGTTGTGGCCGGTCTGAATCAGTGGCGCAATCGCGCCATGGCGAAAGGTCGCGTACGACTTGTCGATTAGCTGCTTGAGATCATCCTGAGGAATGGCCCCATCAACAAATGGCGTCATTATCTTGAGTGCCAATTCTTCATAGGAAAGGCCAGCCCAAGAGGCTATTCCGTCTTTGCTAAAGTGCGGTAATTCCTCGGGCACAAACAGGCCGCCATCAGGCGCCAATCCGGTAAGAATTACGTCTTCAAAACTTTTTGGCTCACAACCGCCACGGGTACTTATATATTTCATTTACTGGTCCAGATGCTCTACACGAATAAAGTTAACGCTGCCACGAACGGTTTCTAGCTGTTCAATATGGCCAACCGCCTCATCGAGAAATTTCTCTTTGGTGACGTTGGTCAAAATAATCACATTGACGTATTCCTCACCAGCAGGCTGATCTTTTTGGATAATGGCTTCAATACTAATCCCTGCGTCGCCCATAATTTTGGTGACATTAGAGAGCACGCCGGCCTGGTCGAGCGCCGAGAAGCGAATATAGAAGCTTGTTTCTATATCCTGAATATCCATAATTTTTTGTTCTTGCAGCGCCGATGAGGCACAGCCCAATGCAGGCACCCAAGAATCTGGGCTAGACGCCATGGTGCGGGCCACATCAATAATATCGGCAATCACCGAAGATGCGGTTGGCTCAGAGCCAGCACCCGGGCCATAAAACAGCGTAGTGCCTACAGCATCAGCATTGACCATCACCGCATTGGAGACATCGTTAACACCCGCAATTAAGCATTTCTCAGGCACTAGGGTTGGATGCACACGCAGCTCAACACCCTCTGGGGTCTGGCGGGCAATGCCAAGATGCTTAATGGCATAACCTAACTCTCGAGCATAAGACACATCTTGTGGCTCAAGCTTCGTAATGCCGTCAGTGAAAATACCGTCGAGGCTCAGGGGCATAGCAAAGGCCAGAGACGCCATAATAACTAACTTATGGGCCGCATCTATGCCTTCGACATCAAAGGTGGGGTCTGCTTCTGCGTAGCCTTTTTCTTGGGCTTCGTTGAGCACATCGGCAAAGTCACGGCCTTTGCTGTCCATCTCTGAAAGAATAAAGTTGGTGGTGCCGTTAATAATACCGGCCAGCCAATTAATACGATTGGCCGAGAGACCTTCGCGCAAGGCTTTAATAATAGGAATGCCACCAGCAACGGCAGCTTCGAACGCAACGATAAGATTGCGCGAGTCTGCTTCAGCAAATATCTCGGTGCCATGGGCAGCAATTAGTGCCTTGTTGGCGGTGACGACATGCTTGCCATGTTGCAGTGCGGTCATTACCAGATCGAGGGCGACGGTAGTCCCGCCAATCAGCTCGACAACAATATCGATCTCTGGGTTTTTGGCCACATCGAAGATATCTCGCGACACATCGGTGCCCGAGGTGTCGCAATCGGGGTTATCGCGACGAGCGCCAACCTGGGTGACGGCAATTTCGCAATTGGCGCGTGAATTAATACTGTTTGAATTGCGGCCTAAGACGTTGAACACGCCCGCACCTACTGTGCCTAGCCCACAGATGCCGATATTTACCGATCGCACCTAAAATTTCCCCGCGCTAATGAAAGTTAATGGGGCTCTGGTTAACAGAGCCCTTTTTAAAGGCGTAATTTTATACTATTACAGACCTTTTTAAGGGTTTATTTTTAGGAGTTTGGCTTATCCAACCCAAAGATTTTCGCGATGTCTGCCGCTGGCTTATAACCAGGGATCATGGTGCCGTCCATTAGTATAATACTGGGTGTGCCTGAAACACCTAGGTCACGTCCCAGAGCAAAGTGCTCAGCAACCGGATTGTTTGCACAGACAGAGGTGGGAATATTCTCGCCATTCTTAACGCGGGTGAAGATATCCTGCTGGTCTTTTGCACACCATGCGGTGGCAATCTTGTCGTAGGACTCCGATGGAATGCCTGCACGGGGATAGGCTAAATAGCGCACTTCGATACCATAGGCATTGAGCTCAGCCACTTCACGATGCAGTTTTCGACAGTAGCCACAGTCAACATCGGTAAATACGTTCATCACGGCTTTAGTCTGGCCGGTAGGCTTGAAAATAATCATGTCACTGGTGGAGCGATTAGCAAATATAGCCCTGCGTTCATCGTTAAGGCGCATATCGCGCACATTAACAAACTGGCCAGAACTGACCTGATACAGGCTACCATCGAAGAAATATTCGCCGCTCGCTGAGACATAGAGCATGGGGCCGCCGTCAACCTGAACCTCGTAGAAACCCGCCATGGGTGCCGGACCCGTCACTCGATAGGTCAGATCAGCTCTACCCGAAGAAAGCTTGCTGATAATGGTGTTGGCAACGGCGCTGGGGACTTCCGCAATGGACAGAGAAGGCAATAAAATCAATAAGGCTATGAATCCCGCTAATCCAGTAACCAAAGCAGAGAGACTATGCTTGGCAGAAACAAGTGTCGTTTTAAACAAAATAGAATCCTAAATAAGAAGGGTGAATGCGTTGGAGTCTCTAATATAGCTGGGGTTCCGCAGTCGAAAGCCTGGGCTGCTAATTTGAGTGCTCTTAATTT
>CAJJAS010000126.1 GCA_905182245.1 gamma proteobacterium HTCC2207
CGCGCCAGCTCCTCAATACGTTCTTGCCTGCTAAGTGGCGTCATAAGCGACGCGGCACTCTGGGTATCTACAACCTTACTGGCTCGATAATGATGGTGCGCATGGGCAGCCACCTGAGGCTGGTGCGTCACGCTGATAACCTGACCGCGATCACCCAGGGTTTTGAGCAGCTGGCCAACAATATCCGCCGTACTGCCACCAATACCCACATCGACCTCATCAAAGACTAACGTTGGGATTTTAGAATGGGCTGCAGCCACTGCTTGAATGGCAAGGCTTACACGAGAAAGCTCGCCACCAGAGGCAATTTTTGCCAGAGGCTTATGGGGCTGCCCTGGGTTGGTGGCAATAACAAACTCCACCTCTTCAAAACCACTGGCGCGGTATTCGCCTTCATTAAGGGCGGTAAGCTGAACTAATAACTCGGCACCTTCCATGCTGAGTTTCTGGAGCTGCTCATTAATTTCTGAGCCCATGGTCTTCGAAGCTTTTGCACGAATAGCGCTTAGCTTCTTCGCTGAGGCTTCATAGGCAGTGGCCAACTCATCGAGTTGCTGTTGCAGGGCATCAATGCTCTCGCCGCCATCTTGTAGGCTCTGCAGCTCCTGCTCGAGTAGCGTTAATGTTTCCGCGAGCTGGTCAGCATTCACTCGATGTTTTCGAGCCAGCTGAAAAATAACCGCCAGCTGCTCTTCGACTAGCTGTAAACGCTGGGGGTCTGCTTCAAAGCGATCGACATAGCTTTCTATTTCACTGGTGGCTTCTTCAATCTGAATAAGGCCGCTTTGCAGTAGCTCCTCAGCATTACTGAGCGCCTCTGGCTTATGCTTTAAGCCAGCCAGTGTCGAGAGGGCGCGGTTTAGGCCGTCGCGGACATTAAAGCCTTCAGTTTGATCACAGATCGCTAGAACACTTTGGCTCTCGGCGAGAATCTGGTCGGCATTCGCCAGGGTTTGCTGTTCTAGCTCAAGCTTTGCGAGTGAGGTAGGGGCGAGGTCGAGTTGCTGAAGCTCATTCACCTGAAAGCTGAGTAAATCTTTGCGGGCAATAAGCTCATCCGACCGTTCCATAAGGCTACTGAGCTTTTTGTGGGCGCTGTGCCATTGCCTATAGCAAGTGCTTACTTGCACGGCCAGGTCAGTGGTGTTGGCATAGTCGTCTAATAATTTGCGATGAGTCTCGCGGCGCAGCAGAGACTGGTGTTCGTGCTGGCTATGAATGTCGGTGAGCATTTCGCCGAGCTGCTGGAGCTGCTGCATGGTGCAGCTCTGGCCATTAATATAGCCTCGCGAGCGGCCTTCTATCGTGTAGAGGCGCCGCAGTATGCATTGATCGTCGGCACTGTAATCGTTGCTCTCAAGCCATTCGTTGGCTTCTTCTAGGCCTTTAATGTCAAAGGTCGCGGTAATTTCTGCACGGTCTTTACCGTGGCGAATAGTCCCCGTATCGGCCCGGTCACCCAGAGCCATGCCCAATGCATCCAGAACCAGTGATTTACCGGCGCCGGTTTCCCCTGTTATGGCAGTAGTGCCGCTAGAAAACTCAATCTCCAGGGTTTCCACTAGGGTGTAATTATTAATATTGATCGATAGCAGCACGGATTTTAACCAATAGACTTTGATTTATGTTTATACAGAACAGATTGCCGTTAAGCAATCGCTTGAAACTTAATAGTTTGCCCCCATATCTAGAACTAGCGAAATTCTAGGGATCCATTGGATCAATCACACATATAAACAAGTAAGGAGTTGGCGTGTCCGAAGAAACCAACAATGACGACAAAACAGCCGTAAACGATGATCAGGTTCTTCCCGAAACTGAGCAGAAAGCGACGCTCGAAGAAGTAAACGCCGATATAGAGGCCGAGTTACTCGACGAGTTGGATAAAGAACCTGAGCAGTCAGAGACCGAGCAGCTGCAACAGCAGGTTGCCGGCGCTAATGATCAGGTGTTGCGCGTGCAGGCAGAGATGCAGAATCTTCGTCGCCGAGCCGAGCGCGATGTAGAGAATGCCCATAAATATGCCCTCGACAAATTTGCCCCTGAGCTTTTGCCTGTGGTGGACAACCTAGAGCGAGCACTGGCTACCATCGATGTTGAAGATCCGGCGCAAAAATCCGTTGCCGAAGGCATAGAGCTAACCCTCAAAACATTTGTTGATGTTCTGGTGCGCTTTAAGGTCGAAGCCGTTGATCCCGCTGGACAGCCTTTCGATGCAGAGTTTCATCAGGCCGTTAGCATGGTGCCAAACCCTGATTTGGAGCCAAACACGGTAATGGACGTATTTCAAAAGGGTTATACCTTAAATGGTCGGCTGCTTAGGCCCGCAATGGTCGTTGTATCAAAGCCAGCGTAATAAAAAGTGGCTTATTAATCGCCGCAACCTTGAAATTATGGAAACAGCATCCATATAAAGAACAAGCAAGACAATAAACAGACAACCCTGGAAACAGGCACTTAAGACAAGTAACGGAGAAATATGTAATGGGAAAAATTATCGGAATTGATTTGGGAACGACCAACTCATGTGTTGCCGTACTCGAAGGCGATAAGCCCAAAGTAATTGAAAACGCAGAAGGCGCACGTACTACCCCTTCTGTTGTGGCTTACACCGAAGAAGGCGAAATTTTAGTTGGCCAATCAGCCAAACGTCAGGCAGTCACTAATCCACACAACACGGTTTACGCGGTTAAGCGTTTGATCGGTCGTCGTTTTGAAGACGATGTTGTGCAAAAAGACATCAAAATGGTGCCTTACAAAATTGTTAAGGCCGACAACGGTGATGCATGGGTAGAAATCAAAGGCGACAGCAAAGCAGCGCCGCAGATTTCTGCTGAAGTACTCAAGAAAATGAAAAAGACCGCCGAAGACTATCTTGGCGAAACTATTTCAGAAGCTGTTATCACCGTACCTGCCTACTTCAACGACTCACAGCGTCAGGCGACTAAAGATGCTGGTCGTATTGCTGGTTTAGATGTTAAGCGCATCATTAACGAGCCAACGGCAGCAGCTTTGGCCTACGGAATCGACAAAACTCCAGGAGACAGCGTTGTTGCTGTTTACGATCTGGGTGGTGGTACCTTCGATATCTCGATTATTGAGATCGCAGACGTCGATGGCGAGAAGCAGTTTGAAGTACTGGCCACTAACGGAGACACATTCCTCGGTGGTGAAGACTTCGATATGCGTTTAATCGAATATTTATCCGCTGAATTCAAAACCGACAGCGGCATCGATATTCACGGTGATCCACTGGCCATGCAGCGTCTTAAAGAAGCCGCAGAGAAAGCCAAGATCGAACTGTCTTCAAGCTCACAGACCGAAGTAAACCTGCCGTATATCACAGCAGATGCCACTGGTCCTAAGCACCTGGTTGTTAAGCTTACTCGTGCCAAGCTAGAGTCACTGGTTGAAGAGTTGGTTGAGCGTTCATTAGCGCCACTTAAAGTTGCCCTAAAAGACGCAGGCAAGTCTACTTCCGAGATCGACGAAATTATCTTGGTCGGTGGTCAGACACGTATGCCACTGGTACAGGAAAAAGTAACCGCATTCTTCGGCAAAGAGCCACGTAAGGATGTTAACCCAGACGAAGCCGTTGCCGTTGGTGCTGCACTTCAGGGCGCTGTACTGTCTGGTGATGTAACAGACGTACTGCTTCTAGACGTAACACCGCTAAGCCTGGGTATCGAAACCATGGGTGGCGTAGCGACTCCAGTGATCGAGAAGAACACCACGATTCCTACTAAGAAATCGCAGATTTTCTCTACCGCTGACGACAATCAAACTGCTGTAACCATTCACGTGGTGCAGGGCGAGCGCAAGCAGGCGACAGGCAATAAATCACTGGGTCGTTTTGATCTGGCCGATATTCCGCCATCTCCTCGTGGCATGCCGCAGATCGAAGTAACCTTTGATATTGATGCCAACGGTATTTTGCACGTAGGCGCCAAAGACAAGGCAACGGGCAAAGAGCAGTCGATCATTATTAAAGCCTCTTCAGGTCTTTCTGATGACGAAATCGATGCCATGGTTAAAGATGCAGAAGCTAACGCGGCAGAAGACGAGAAATTTGCAGAGCTGGTACAGGCGCGCAACACAGCCGACGGCCTAGCTCACGCGGCCAAAAAGACAGTTGAAGAAGCCGGCGACAAGGCAACTGACGAAGAGAAAGCTGCCATTGAAGCTGCTATCAAGCAGGTTGAAGAAGCGGTTCAGGGCGACGATAAAGAAGCTATCGACACCGCCGCTGCAACTCTGTCTGAAGCCTCATCTGGTCTAGCGCAAAAAATGTACGCAGAGCAGGCCGAAGCAGGCCAAGCTGAAGGCGGCGAACAGGCTGCTGGCGACGACGCGATGGATGCCGAGTTTGAAGAAGTAAAAGAAGAGAAAGCAGAAGAGAAAGCAGAAGAAGCGAAGCCAGAAAAAGAAGACAGCAAGTAAGTCTTTAAGGTTTTTTTATCTTCAACTAGGCGCGGGCTCTGTTCCGCGCCTAGTCACATTAGCGATAGTTAGGAACAAAGAATCAAGTTATGGCCAAACGCGATTATTACGAAGTACTGGGTGTTGAAAAAGGCGCCACAGACGCTGAAATCAAAAAGGCATTTCGTCGCATAGCGATGAAGTTTCACCCAGACCGCAACTCCGACGATAAAAACTCCGACGAGAAATTCAAAGAAGCTCAAGAAGCCTACGAAATTCTCGGTGACGAAGAGAAAAAGTCAGCCTATGACCGCTTTGGTCATGCGGGTGTCGACGGTAATTCCGGCGGAGGTGGAGGCGGTGCAGGCTTTGGTGATGTATTTGGCGACGTCTTCGGCGATATTTTCGGTGGCGGTGGTGGACGCGGCGGTCGCAGTGGCCCAGCTCGCGGTTCAGACCTGCGCTACGACCTGCAGCTCGATCTAGAAGACGCTGTAAAAGGCAAAACTGTTCAAATTGATGTGCCTACTTTAAGTGGCTGTGAACCCTGTGATGGTTCCGGCGCACGCAAAGGCTCATCGCCTGTTACCTGTGATACCTGTGGCGGTGCTGGTCAGGTACGTATGTCTCAGGGTTTCTTCTCGGTACAGCAAGCCTGTCCGAAATGTCGTGGCCGCGGACAGATGATCTCTGATCCCTGTGGCGAATGCCATGGTCAGGGCGTCAAAGAAGAACGCAAAACATTATCTGTCAAAATTCCAGCGGGAGTGGATACCGGTGACCGTATCCGTCTGGCAGGCAAAGGCGAAGCAGGCCCACAGGGTGGCCCAACGGGCGATCTCTATGTGCAGATGCACGTGCGCGACCATGCGATTTTTGATCGCGACGGCGCTAACCTGCATTGCGAAGTGCCTATTAGCTTCGCCCAGGCAGCATTGGGTGGCGAGCTAGAAGTACCCACCTTATCGGGCAAGGTAAAGCTAAAAATTCCCGCCGAGACCCAGAGCGGTAAGCTATTCCGACTGCGCGGCAAAGGGGTTGATCCAGTTCGTGGTGGCCCTGTTGGCGATCTACTCTGCCGCGTTATTCTCGAGACGCCGGTTAATCTGAGTACTGAGCAAAAAGCATTCCTTCAGGACTTTGATAAGAGCTTAGCGGGCAATAGCAAGCATTCTCCGCGCACCAACAGCTGGTTCGACGGGGTAAAGAAATTCTTCGATAATTTAACCGGTTGATAGTAGAGTAACGCCTTCAAATTGTTATCAACACAGGAGCATGACCATGAGTAATATCGCAATAATCGGCGCTGGCGGCCGCATGGGAAAAGCCCTGATAGAAGCAATTTCAGTGACCGAAGGCGTGCAGCTCACCGCCGCCCTCGAACGCCCCGACAGCTCATTAATCGGCGTAGATGCTGGCGAACTAGCCGGTATTGGTCGTAACAACATTGCTGTAGTTGGCTCTCTCGAAGCCGCCGCAGTCTTCGATGTGCTAATCGACTTCAGTATTCCCGCGGTTACCGCAGCCAATGCCAAATTCTGTGCCGAGCAGGGCAAGAAAATGGTCATAGGTACTACGGGTCTCAACGACGAGCAACTACAGCACGTCAAAGCAGCCAGTCAAAACAATGCCCTGTGCATGGCCTCCAACTACGCCACCGGCGTCAACCTAGTATTCAAGCTCGCCGAAATGGCAGCCGCAGTGCTGGGTGACGATGTAGATATCGAAATTACCGAAGCCCATCACCGCCATAAAATTGATGCACCCTCTGGAACCGCGCTGTCTTTAGGCGAATCCGTTGCTGGAGCCTTAGGTCGAGATTTAAAAGAAGTGGCTGTCTATGGTCGCGAGGGTCAAACCGGTGCTCGAGATCGTCAGACTATTGGTTTTGCCACTGTGCGCGCCGGGGATATTGTTGGCGATCACACGGTATTATTTGCCGCTGAAGGCGAACGGGTAGAGATTACTCACAGAGCCTCTAGCCGAATGGCCTTTGCTCGCGGGGCAGTGCGTGCGGCCAAGTGGCTAGCAGACAAAGAGTCTGGTCTGTTCGACATGCAAGATGTGCTCGGGCTCAAGTAAAAGCACAAAAATAGTAGAAGGATAGATAGACAAAATAAGCCTTCTTCCATACAATGCACTCCTAACACCGCAGCCAATATGCGGTCTCGTTCCGAGAGGTTAGGCTACAGCAGAAAATTCTATATAAGCGAGATGAGACGACCAGTTTCATCTCGCTTTTTTGCAAATATAAAAAACTGACTGCTGCATATTCGGATTATCAGATTTCTAAATGCCACTCACATTCGAGCGACATTTAAACTATTTAGGAGGTTGTGTGAATTCCCAGACTTACCGGGAAGCCGTACTTGCGCTAGCAGACGGAACAATTTTCAGAGGAACTGCCATTGGTGCAGATGGATCCTCTGTTGGTGAAATAGTTTTTAATACAGCCCTTTCAGGGTATCAGGAAATTCTTACTGATCCCTCATATGCCCGTCAGATCGTCACTCTAACCTATCCCCATATCGGCAATACCGGTGTGAACAAGGAAGATGAAGAATCCGATCAGATCTGGGCAGCAGGACTGGTTATTCGAGACTTGCCACTACTGGCTTCAAACTTCCGAAGCGAACAAAACCTCGATGACTACCTAAAAGAAAACGGTATTCTTGGCATTGCCGATATCGATACCCGCAAGCTCACTCGCATACTGCGCGAAAGTGGCGCACAGAGCGGTTGCATCATGGCCGGTGACGTCAGCGACGAGCAGGCATTAGCTGCTGCCAGAGAATTTGCTGGTCTTAAAGGTATGGACCTGGCCAAAGAAGTGACAACTACCAGCACTTACCAGTGGTCAGAGCACAGCTGGGAGCTAGGTGTTGGGCATAAAACCCAAGAGCCAAGCACCACCAAATTTAAAGTAGTGGCCTACGACTATGGCGTAAAGCGCAATATACTGCGTATGCTCGTCGATCGCGGCTGCGAACTCATTGTTGTACCTGCACAGACACCCGCAGCGGATGTACTGGCAATGAATCCCGATGGCATATTCCTGTCCAATGGTCCTGGCGATCCAGAGCCTTGCGACTATGCTATTCAAGCCATCACCGAAATCCTCGAAACTGAGATTCCAGTCTTTGGTATCTGCTTGGGTCATCAGCTACTCGCCCTGGCCTCAGGTGCTAAAACTGCAAAGATGAAGTTTGGCCACCATGGCGCCAACCATCCGGTCGAAGATCTCGACAAAAACGTGGTCATGATCACCAGTCAAAACCACGGTTTCGCTGTTGACGAAGCCAGTCTGCCCGCTAATCTGATTGCCACGCACCGCTCATTATTTGATGGGTCGCTGCAGGGTATTCATCGCACAGACAAACCAGCCTTTAGTTTCCAAGGTCACCCAGAAGCGAGCCCGGGCCCCCATGAAGCAGCAGTGCTGTTTGACCACTTTATCGAATTAATGGAAGCCAAACGCTAGGCGCTTGCGGAGACGACATGCCAAAAAGAACTGACATAAAAAGCATCCTCATATTAGGCGCTGGCCCAATCATTATTGGACAGGCCTGTGAGTTTGACTACTCCGGAGCCCAGGCCTGTAAAGCACTTCGCGAAGAAGGCTTTAGAGTAATACTGGTTAACTCCAACCCAGCAACGATCATGACCGACCCGGCCATGGCAGATGCTACTTACGTTGAGCCCGTCGAATGGCGGACCGTAGCCCGCATTATCGAACAGGAACGCCCAGACGCCTTGCTGCCCACCATGGGTGGCCAGACCGCACTGAACTGTGCCCTAGACCTAGCGAAGCACGGCGTACTCGAAGAGTTCGGCGTAGAGATGATTGGTGCTAACGCAGACGCCATCGACAAAGCCGAAGATCGCGAGCGCTTCGACAAGGCCATGAAAGCCATCGATCTCGACACACCCAATTCCGGCATCGCCCACAGCCTAGAAGAAGCCATTCAGGTCTCAGACCGTTTTGGCTTCCCCTGCGTTATTCGCCCCTCATTTACCATGGGTGGCTCCGGCGGTGGTATTGCTTACAACCGCGAAGAATTTGAAACCATCTGCCGTCGTGGCCTCGATCTTTCACCAACCAATGAGTTGCTGATTGACGAGTCACTTATTGGTTGGAAAGAGTTTGAAATGGAAGTGGTTCGCGACCGCAAAGACAACTGCATCATCGTCTGCGCCATCGAAAACCTCGACCCCATGGGCATTCACACCGGTGACTCCATCACCGTAGCCCCAGCGCAAACGCTGACCGACAAAGAATATCAAATCATGCGTAATGCCTCGATCAAGGTATTGCGAGAGATCGGCGTAGAAACCGGCGGCTCCAACGTACAGTTTGCGGTTAACCCAGAAGATGGTCGCTTAATTGTTATCGAGATGAACCCCAGAGTATCCCGTTCATCGGCACTGGCCTCCAAAGCTACCGGCTTCCCCATTGCCCGCATCGCAGCGAAGCTGGCAGTTGGTTACACCCTCGACGAATTGCAAAATGAAATCACTGGTGGCGCAACCCCAGCCTCATTTGAGCCAAGCATCGATTACGTTGTTACCAAAATCCGCGCTTTGCTTTTGAGAAATTCGACCAGGCAGACCAGAGC
>CAJJAS010000127.1 GCA_905182245.1 gamma proteobacterium HTCC2207
TCTGGTGGCAGAACGCCTATGGGATTTTTTCATCTGCTATCCCAGTGTTCATTAGACTGGAGCAATGTGAGTATTACACTGGCGGATGAACGCTGGGTTAACGCTGACCATGCAGATAGCAATGAAAAGCTGGTGCGCGAGAATCTGTTGATCAATGAAGCCCATCGGGCGACGTTCATCAGCTTAAAAAATTCTGCAGAAGATGCGCTTGCTGGTGAGTCTGAAACTGAACAGGCCCTGGCGTCTGTTGGTGCGTTTACGGTATTGATTTTAGGTATGGGTGACGACGGCCACACTGCTTCGTTATTCCCTGGTGCCGATGCACTGCCATTGGGTCTGGATATGAGTTCTGGACGAACCTGTATTGCGGTCACGCCAACGGTAGCGCCTCATCAGCGCATTAGTATGACGTTACCGAGACTGCTCAATAGCCAGCAAATCATTATTCATATTAGTGGTGCAGGTAAGCAGCAGGTGCTTAAAGAGGCGCAGGTAGGAAATGATGTTGAGGCTTTACCGATTAGAGCCATTTTGAATCAGCAGCAGGCGCCGCTAGAAATTTATTGGGCGAAGTAGCTGTTTAGAATATTTGGAAAAGATTAAGAGTGGATTTTTCTTTTATCAAGTGTGCTCTAAGTAGGCCATCCATGGCCTGGGAAGAGACGGTTTTTCAAGTTAGCGAATAACGTCGCCCACTCGAACAATTTTTAATGTGTTAGTGCCACCATGGACATTAACAAAGTCACCTTTGGTGATTAGCACCAGGTCACCATTAACTACCTCAGCATGCTCGCGTAGCTTTTCAACGGCACAGTGATTCACTTCAGATGGGTCTAGGGCAGAGGTGTCGAAGGGCACAGGTATTACGCCTTTGTAGAGCGCAGTAATTTCACAGGTACCGAGTTTTTCTGCCATGGCATAAATGGGCAGGGAAGAGGTGATGCGTGACATCAGTAGGGGCGTAAAACCCGTTTCGGTCATACAGATAACTGCCTTTACACCTTTAAGATGATTGGCCACATACATGGCCGACAGCGCCAGTGACTCATCAATTCTTTCAAAGGTTTCATCAATTCTATGTTTTGAACGCTGGGCCAAAGGATGCTTTTCGGCGCCTTCAATAACCCGCGCCATTGCCTTGACCGTTCCGATGGGATACTTGCCCACCGCAGTTTCTGCACTCAGCATAACGGCGTCTGTGCCATCTAATACTGCATTGGCAACATCAAACACTTCTGCACGAGTAGGTGTGGGTGCAGTGATCATTGATTCCATCATCTGCGTCGCGGTAATGACTACCTTATTTGCATTGCTGGCTGCTTCAATAAGCTGCTTCTGCACAGCCACCAAATTGGCATCGCCAATCTCAACACCCAGATCACCACGGGCTACCATAATGCCGTCGGAGGCTTCAATAATACCCGGTAGAAATTCATCGGTGATGGCTTCGGCGCGTTCAATTTTGGCAATAATATGGGCGGTACTGCCAGACTGTTTTAGGAGCTCTCTGGTTTCTTCAACATCTTCTTTTGACTGCACAAACGAGATGGCGAGATAATCTGTATGCAGAGATGCAGCTGTTTTGATGTCGGCTTTATCTTTTTCTGTGAGAGCCTTGGCTGAAAGCCCGCCACCAAATTTATTCACGCCTTTCTTGCTCGACAGTACGCCGCCTTGAACAACGGTACACTGCACCGCATGGTCGGTTTTAACACTTACTTGCAAGGTTAATCGGCCATCATCCAAAAGTAGAATGCTGTCCTGATCGATATCTTCAAGGAGCTCCTGGGCGATATAAACTGCGTCCTGATGGCCGCCTTCTATATCGAGCTGGCTATCGAGAGTGAAGGTGCTGCCATCGTCGAGATGAATTTTTTGATCATCGATAAAACTACCGATGCGAATTTTAGGTCCCTGCATATCACAGAGAATACCCACGGGCATTTTTAACGCCCGGCCGATAGTGCGAATAGTCAGTGCACGCTGACAATGTTCTTCGGCACTTCCGTGGGAAAAATTAAGGCGAAATACATTTACGCCGGCTTTAATTAGCTCGCGAATCGTTTGGTCATCGCTACTGCCGGGCCCAAGTGTCGCTAAAATTTTAGTTCTGCGTGGCATAGGGTTAGGCGCTCGCATCTAGCAAGGCAATGCTGTTGTCGAGCATACGGTTTGAGAAACCCCACTCGTTGTCGTACCAGCCCATTACCTTAACCAGTGAGCCATTGACTCGCGTTTGCAGCGAATCGAAGTTACAGGAGTAGGGGATGTGGTTGTAGTCCACAGAGACCAGTGGTTTGTCGCAGTAACTCAGCACCTGGCTAAGATCGCCCTCGGCTGCCTGCTTGAGTAGCTGATTGACTTCTTCGATGCTGGTTTCGCGACCGGCATTAAAGGTGAGGTCTACCAGAGACACGTTGATGGTGGGTACGCGTACTGCAAGGCCATCGAGGCGACCTTTTAACTCTGGCAATACGTCACCAATAGCAACGGCGGCGCCAGTCTTGGTGGGAATCATTGAATGGGTCGCTGATCGGGCACGGTAGACGTCGGAATGGTAGACATCACTGAGTTGCTGATCGTTGGTATAGGCGTGCACGGTTGTCATGTAGCCAGACAGGATGCCCATGGCGTCATGCAGTGGCTTAACCATGGGTGCGAGACAATTGGTGGTGCAAGAGGCATTGGACACAATGTCGTGGGCCTGGGTAAGTATGTTGTCATTGATGCCGTAGACAACGGTGGCATCTACATTGGTGCCCGGTGCTGAGATGAGCACCTTCTTGGCGCCACCAGCAAGATGCAATGCGGCACTGTCGCGGCTGGTAAATACGCCGGTACATTCACAGACTAGATCAACACCTAGGTCACCCCAGGGGATGTTGGCCGGATCTCGCTCACTGAACCATTGAATCTTGTCACCGTTAATTGTCAGGGAGTCTTCGTCGACTTCTACCTGCTGATTAAAGCGACCATGAACCGTATCGAACTGCAGTAGGTGGGCATTAATCTCTAGATTGCCAAGGTCATTGATGGCAACGATTTGAATTTTGTTTTGCAGTTCTGGGCGCTCATAAAGGGCGCGAAGGACATTGCGTCCGATTCGGCCAAAGCCATTGATTGCTATTTTGTACATATCTGAATACTTTATAATGTAGTAAATTTACGTAAATTGTAGGCTTTTGATCCTATTTAAGCAATGAAATGTGGTAATAAGTACGTAAAATTACCTAATAATAGGATTTTCATAGTGGTTTTAAGGCTGTTTATGAAATTTTGTTACAAAAAACCATTTATTACGGATTTATAGTCATAAAAAACCTAGAATAAGCGCCATAAGTAAGGGAATTACGAAAAATAGCGCGTTTGCTCAGAGGATCTACCCAATGCATAGCCAAAATCTGATTAATATCATCACTGATGCCCTGCCCAATCTGAACAAGTCAGAGAGCAAGGTAGCTCAGGTGATTCTGTCTGACCCCGACACTGCGACCAGTTCCAGTATTGCGACGCTGGCGAAAAAGGCCGGTGTTAGTGAACCTAGCGTCAATCGGTTTTGTAAGCGATTTGATGCAGCGGGATTTCCCGACTTTAAGATTCAGCTAGCCAAGGCGCTGGTGAGTGGTATTCGTTTTGTAAATCGCAATGTGAATCCTGATGACGATGTGAGTAGTTACACACCGAAGATATTCGATAGCACCATTAATAACCTTGCACTTGTGCGGGATAAGATTAGCCACAGTCGTGTTAATCAGGTGGTGGATAAATTAATTCAGGCTAAGCGCATATACTTTTTTGGTTTGGGCGCCTCAGGCTCTGTGGCTCGGGATGCCGAAAACAAGTTCTTCCGTTTTAATCTACCAGTGTCCTGTCACGATGATGTGCTGATGCAGCGTATGCTGGCCTCGACCGGCACCACGGGGGATGTGTTCTTTATTATTTCCCATACCGGACGCACTAAAGAAGTGGTGGAAGTCGCCGAAATCGCTCGAGCTAATGGCTCTACGGTTATCGGACTGACGGCGCCCAATTCCCCCCTAGCGGAGATTAGTAGCCTGACCCTGGATGTCGAAGTGCCTGAAAACACCGATGAATATATGCCTATGACCTCGCGCATTGTGCATCTGGTGATTCTTGATGTACTGGCGACCGGTGTGACCCTGCGCCGTGGCCCAGAGTTCCTACCTCATTTGGAAAAGATTAAGAATAGCCTTAAGCCGACACGCTATCCGAAGGATAGCTGAGTAAAAGGCCTTTAAACCGACAGGCTACCCGAAAGATAGTCGACCCAAAAAGGCGCATAAGTCTATGCGCTATCCTAAACAGAGCTAAGCACGCCAGTTAATATTGAATTGATGCCGAATAAGCCATTTGGGTTGAGCATAGCGGGTAAAATCTACTAGACTTGGCGCCTAATTTAATTGCCTTAAGGTCTTGCCCATGTCTGAATCTGCTGTTTATCCCGTTCCCGAGCAATGGAAAGAAAACGCCTGGATCAATCAAGACCGCTATAAGGCGATGTATCAACAGTCGATTGAAAATCCCGATCAGTTTTGGGCCGAGCAGGCCGCTGAATTTCTGCAGTGGGAATCCCCCTGGCAAACAGTCCGTGACGTTGATTTTTCTAAGGGTGAAGCAACCTGGTTTGGTGGCGGAAAACTCAATGTTGCGGTTAACTGCATTGACCGTCATCTGGCTAAGCGAGCGGACCAGACAGCAATAATCTGGGAGGGCGATGAGCCCACCGACGATAAGAAAATCAGCTATCGAGAACTCCATGACAATGTGTCACGCTTGGGCAATGTGCTCCGTGATCGCGGTGTAAAGAAGGGCGATCGGGTGTGTATCTATATGCCCATGATTCCAGAGGCAGCCTATGCCATGCTGGCTTGCGCGCGCATTGGTGCTGTTCACTCTGTGGTCTTTGGCGGTTTCTCTCCAGAGGCTCTTAAAGACCGTATTCTCGACTCTGACTGTCAGGTGGTTATTACCGCCGATGAGGGTGTTCGTGGTGGCAAGTCGGTTCCCCTAAAGGTCAATGCAGACAAGGCGCTTGAGAGCTGCCCAAATGTGCATACCTGTTTGGTGGTGAAACGCACGGGCGGCAACATTAACTGGACTGAAAATCGCGATATCTGGTATCAGGATGCAATCCAAGCGGTGTCTGCAGACTGTCCCGCAGAAATTATGGACGCAGAAGATCCACTGTTTATTCTCTATACCTCAGGTTCTACCGGTAAACCCAAAGGCGTTATGCATACTACTGGCGGTTATCTGCTGATGGTGGCCATGAGCTTTAAATATACCTTCGATTACCGCGAGGGTGATGTTTTTTGGTGTACCGCCGATGTGGGCTGGGTTACTGGCCACAGCTATATTCTTTACGGTCCGCTGTGCAACGGCGGTATTACCCTTATGTTTGAGGGTGTGCCTACCTATCCAGATGCCTCTCGCTGTTGGCAGGTGATAGATAAGCATCAGGTCAATCAGTTTTATATTGCGCCCACGGCGATTCGTGCCCTGATGGGTGCGGGTGATAAGTTTGTGCAAGGCAGTTCGCGCAGCTCATTAAAATTGCTGGGCACTGTGGGTGAACCGATTAATCCTGAAGCCTGGGAATGGTATTACCGGGTTGTTGGCGACTCCCGCTGCCCCATTGTTGATACCTGGTGGCAAACCGAAACCGGTGGCCATATGTTGACGCCACTGCCGGGTGTTACAGATCTTAAGCCGGGCTCCGCGAGCCAACCATTTTTTGGTGTAGAGCCGGTACTGCTGGATACCGAGGGTAATGAAATTGAGGGTGCCGGTGAGGGGCTACTGATGATTAAGTCCTCATGGCCGAGCCAAATCCGCACGGTTTATGGTGACCATAAACGCTGCATTGAAACCTATTTTAGCGCCTATCCCGGTTATTACTTTACTGGTGACGGTGCTCGCCGGGATGAAGATGGATACTACTGGATTACTGGGCGGGTCGATGATGTGCTCAATGTTTCTGGCCATCGAATGGGGACTGCTGAGGTAGAGAGTGCTCTGGTATTACATGCAAAGGTTGCCGAGGCCGCTGTGGTGGGCTATCCCCATGATATTAAGGGGCAGGGTATTTATTGCTATGTCACATTGATGGCTGATGTCGAACTTAATGAAGAGCAGCAGGATGCCTTGCGCAAAGAGCTGATCGCACTCTGCGTGAGGGAGATTGGTCCTATCGCCAAGCCGGATATTATTCAGTGGGCGCCAGGCTTACCAAAAACCCGTTCGGCGAAAATTATGCGCCGTATTCTGCGCAAGGTTGCTGCCAATGAGCTTGATAGTTTGGGGGATACCTCCACGTTGGCTGACCCTTCTGTAGTGGAGGAGCTGATTGCCAATCGCCACAATCGATAATCCGATGGGTATGCTGTGACTATTTAAAGGCGTATAGTCGCGGCACAAGAATAAAAACCAGGTGCCCATGTTCATACGCGTTTTTTGTTCAATTATTGGCTGTATTGTTCTCGCTTATATTTTGCTGCTTATGCTGCCTATTTATAATCGGGTGGCACCCATGGCCTATTACCAAACAAATACTTTCGATATTTTGGCGCATCGCAATGGCCGGGCTCTGTTACCGGGCAATACAATTGAGGCCGGTGTGAATGCATTGGACGCTGGTGCAGATGTTCTGGAGTTAGATGTGCATCTAACGGCAGACAATGTGTTGGTTTTGCGACACGATGCCACTATCGATAGCACCACTAATGGCTCAGGCCGTATTGCCGAGATGACATTGGCTGAAATTCAGGCCTTTGATGTTGGTTTTCATGAAATCGATTATCCAGATTTGGTGGCAGCCCCAGGCATTAAAGTGCCGGCACTACATTCTCTGTTTGAGCGCTTGCCTGCCAGTCGTTTTCTGATTGAACTGAAACCCTCGAATACTGCCCCTGCTG
>CAJJAS010000128.1 GCA_905182245.1 gamma proteobacterium HTCC2207
TCAGTCTGATGGTAGACAAAATGGTAGACGTGGATGTGCCTTTGACAATGAACTGAAGGGCTGTCAACATCAGTAAACACAAGGCTCAAGGGTGTTACTAATGCCTAGCTGAGGCACTAATGGTGACCCCGGGCACCATTATAAATCAATGACTTAGCATAAACCCGTTGACTCTATATTTAGGCAGCTCAAGGGGTTGCATCAGCGCGGCGCTAATAATCCAGTCATCGTTAATCTCGGGCCTGTAGATGCTATCTCTGTCAGATAGCCTATTATTGCTCTCAATCCTAAAGCGTTAATTTGATTGGCACCAAACATGGCGTTATTGGCATCAATTCGTGAGACCCTACCAAGAGTCAAAGCTACGATGGGCCGCTTAATCATGATTACAGGTACGTATCGTTAATGGCTACTCAACCCAAAGGCCCCAAGGGCTACCCCTTTGTAGGCAGTCTCCCAAAGCTCGCCAGTTCTAAGCGGGTAGAGTGGTTGCAGTCGATCACCGATACCTATGGGGACGTGGTTGAATTTAAGCTATTGAAAAAGAACTTTTATCTGGTAAATCATCCGGACTTGATGAAAGACATTTTGACGCGTGACATTGATAACTACACGAAAAAAACAATCAGCTTCAAATATATTAAGGAAGTCCTTGGTGAAAGTACATTTACCGCAATGGGTGATGACTGGCGTCGCAAAAGGCTAACGGTACAGCCCTCTTTCCGAAATGCTAGCATTTCGAATTTGGCCACAATCATGACCGATTGTATTGAGGACTTTCTGACGGAATGGGAATCCCAATGCGATAGTGGAAAAACCGTAGAGTTAAGCGAGGCAATGATGCATCTAACGCTCAAGGTCGTCGTTAAAGCCCTATTTAGCAGTACCCTCTCTGACACAGATTTTAAAGATATAACCAAAGTATTTAAGCCCTTGCTCGAAGCTGTAAATGCCCGCATCTCCTTGCCCGTCAAAATGCTATATCGCTTGCCGCTGAATAAGAACAAAAAGTATCAGGGCTACATTGACACATTGGACGGCATAATTTATCGGATAATCGCGGATCGAAGGTTAGCTGATAATAAGCCTACAGATTTACTGCAAATGTTAATGGACGCAACTGATGAGGAAACTGACCTCCCATTAACTGACATAGAGTTAAGAAATGAATTAATGACTATGTTTATTGCAGGTCATGAAACGACTGCCAATGCCATGTCTTGGCTCTGGACTATTCTTTCTAGTAAGTCAGATATCAGAGAAAAAATTGAGCAAGAAGTCGATGAGGTACTAGGCGATAGAATGCCTGTTGCTAGCGACTTTTCGAACCTTCCGTATTGCCTCAAGGTGTTTAAAGAGACCATGCGTCTATATCCACCAGTACCAATATTGCCGCGGCAAGTCGAAAAAGATACAACGCTCGGCGGCTATGATATTAAAGGCGGTTCTGGCGTGCTTTTCAGTCCTCATTTACTTCATCGTCATCCTGATTTTTGGGATGCACCTGAGGTTTTTGACCCAAACAGATTTGATAAAGCAGAAGAACGAAAGCGGCACACCTATGCTTATCTGCCCTTTGGCGGCGGCGCAAGAGTCTGCGTAGGAAATAACTTTGCTCTAATGGAGGCCGTTTTTATTATTGCCATGACAACGCAACGGTTTCGGGTGAACCTAGCTCCAGATACAAATTTTGAGCCT